>NZ_MLHG01000129.1 GCF_001998825.1 Rodentibacter mrazii | reverse complement strand
CATATATACTATTATGTTCTCTTATCTGTAGTAGCCTCTGGTTTATCTTGTGTTTCAAATTTCTTGTATGGCCGTAGATATTTAAGATTAAAGTTAACTTATCGACTAGAGTTGAAAAAACATTTAGAAAAAATCATCATATTGTTCCTTGGAGCAGCACTAATAAGTATTTATGTTAATTCAGACGTGATTTTTATTGAGAAATTTAACGGGGTTTACTATGTTGGGATTTATGTTGTTGCACTAAAAATATATTCTGTATTAAAAACAATTTTTTCTGCTATTTATTATGTTGTAATTCCTAAACTTTCTAATTTTTCAGCTAATAACAGGATTGAAGAATTTAAGTACTTATATACCAAACTAGTATCCTATTTATTATTGATTTTATTCCCTGTTTCAACTGGAGTTTTTATTTTAGCTAAGAATATAGTATTGTTTATGGGGGGGGAGGCTTATATTCAAGCAGTCCCTGTCTTACAAATATTTTCCATTTCAATTATTGGAGCGATTTTGGGTGGGTTACTGACTTCAGCTCTGAATGTTTCTTTAGGAAAGGAAAATATTAGTTTGAAAGGGGCTGTATATGCTGTTTTAATAAATATTATACTTAATATAACTCTTGTTCCTAGGTTTATGCATATTGGAGCAGCTATTTCTATTACACTTACAGAGTTTTTTATATTTTTTTATAACTATTTTGTGGTTAATGAATGTCGAGAATATATTGAAAAGCATACTGTATATAAAAATTTCTATCAATCTGTATTGGGATGTTTTGCTATAGTTATTTTAGCTATATTTCTGAATGCTTTGAATTTATCACCTTTATTTGAATCTATTATTTTAGTGTGTCTAAGTATTATTACATATTTGGGGATATTAGCCATGCAGAGGAATCCATTACTTATAGAAGTAATAGGTATAATAAAAAGGAGATGTTTTTAATATGAAAAGAATCTTATTTTTTACTTATGGAGATGCGAATGAGCCTGCAACATGGTCTAATGTACCATACCTTTTTAGCAGAACTTTAGAGAATAAGGGGGATGATGTTGTTAGGGTTAATATTGCTCCAAATAAGTATATAAATGCTTTCTTTCGAAAAGTTTTTTTGAAAGTTTTATCTCTCTTTTACCCAGATCATAAATATAGCTTTATTCGTACACCAATATATAGATTTTGGGCCAATAGAGTAATTCAAAAAGCCATAAAAAAACACCAACCAGATTTATGTCTATTTACTAATTTTGATTTTATTAAACCTAATAAAAATATTACAACAGTACTTTTTAGTGACTGGAGCTATGATATTTTAATTCGTGAGCGTCTTTCTAGAGAACCTTATTTTTTTGAGAAGCCTTTTATTTTGCATCAAGAAAAAGCTATTAATAGTGTAGATTTGGTTATTTCTTTATTTGAGAAATGTGCTGAAAATATGGCTAAAACATACCCTGGTGCAAATATTGGTTTTTTGGGAGGGAATGTAGTAAATTCTTTATATGATCAAAGAGTTGTTCCACTAGAATTAGCTATGAAAAAACAAATTAGCAATAAAATATTGTTTATTGGTGGGAAGCACTATAAAAATGGTGCACAAACACTAATTAACGCATTTAATATGTTGAATGATTTTCAGTATGAATTACATATTATTGGTTTATCAAAGAGTGAGTTAGAGAACTGCTCTGATAGAATTTATTGTTATGGATG
>NZ_MLHG01000128.1 GCF_001998825.1 Rodentibacter mrazii | reverse complement strand
ATATAGATAATAACCCAAATTATACATATATTGAGAAAATAAGTAATGATGAATTATATCAATTGTTTAAGGTATGTCGAGTTAGTGCATTGCCAAGTTGGTTAGATACTCCTGGCTTAGTTAGTTTAGAAGCTGCAGTTATGGGATGCAATTTAGCTGTTAGCAAAATTGGTACTACGGCTGAGTATTTTGGTTCAGAAGCTTTTTATTGTTTGCCAGATGATTTGATGAGTATTAGACAAGCCGTTGATTTGGCTTATAACAAAGAAAAAAATTCAGTATTACAAGAACGAATTTTTAAAGAATATACTTGGGAAAAAGCTGCAGAGAAAACGTTAATGGCTTATAAATCAGTATCAGGAATATAAAAAATGATAAAAAAAGTAATGTTAGTTTTTGGCACGAGACCAGAAGCAATAAAAATGTGCCCTTTAGTGAAAGAGCTGCAAAACATAAATCGCATTGAAACTGTAGTTTGTGTAACAGGGCAACATAGAGAAATGTTACAACAAGTATTGGATATATTTTCTGTAATTCCTGATTATGATTTATCAATAATGAGAGATAATCAAAGTCTCTTTACTATTACAACAGATATTCTAGAAAAATTAAAACCAGTATTAGAAAAAGAGCAACCTGATATTGTTCTTGTTCATGGTGATACTACAACAACTTTTGCAACTTCTTTAGCAGCATTTTATTTAGGAATTAAGGTAGGGCATGTAGAGGCGGGGTTACGAACTTATGATTTACATAGTCCTTTCCCTGAAGAGTTTAATCGTCAAGCTGTTTCTATTATTGCGGACTATAATTTCGCACCTACGAAAATATCGAAGCAGAATTTACTTAATGAAGGAAAGAAAGAACATACAATTTTTGTGACGGGAAATACAGCAATAGATGCATTACAAACCACAATCAAAGATGATTATTCACATCCATATTTAGATTGGGTAAATTCTTCAAAATTAATAATGATAACAGCGCATAGACGTGAGAATTTAGGGAAACCAATGGAAAATATGTTTAGAGCGATCAAAAGAGTTCTGGATGAAAACGAAGATGTAAAGGCGATCTATCCAATTCATAAAAATCCTAAAGTACGGGAAGTCGCGAATAAAATTTTGGGAGCGGACTCTCGTATCAAAATTATAGAACCGTTAGAAGTAATAGATTTTCATAATTTCCTAAATAAAAGTTATTTAATTTTAACTGATTCAGGCGGCATACAGGAAGAAGCTCCTTCTTTAGGAAAGCCCGTCTTAGTGATGCGTGATACTACAGAAAGACCAGAAGGAATAGAAGCAGGAACATTAAAATTGG
>NZ_MLHG01000127.1 GCF_001998825.1 Rodentibacter mrazii | reverse complement strand
AAAAAATAAAGAATAAAATAAAACAAACTTATTATAAATATAAAAAAATGCGACTTTATGTCGCATTTTATAAAAATAGAAAAATTTTATTTTTTGTTTATTTTTTTGAACTAGATCACATTTTTAACGTTTTTTCACGATAAAAACGAGCATAAGCAAGGACAGCGCCGTTACAATAAACCCAGCTACACCGGATTCTGTAAAACCAACAGTGATATAGCCAAGGCAACTTGCGGTCGCAACAGTTAAGGCATAAGGTAATTGGGTTGTTACATGATCCATATGGTTACATTTCGCCCCTGTCGAAGACAGAATTGTTGTGTCTGAAACCGGCGAACAATGATCGCCACAGACAGCGCCGGCCATTACCGCAGAAAGACAAGGCAACATTAACTCTGGTGCGGCATTCGTTGCCATTGAAGCGGCAATCGGTAGCATAATACCGAATGTGCCCCAACTTGTACCTGTTGAAAATGCCATTGCCGCCCCGAGAATAAATAAAATAACCGGTAAAAGTTGAACAGGAATGTTGCCGGAAACCAAGAAGGAAGATAAATATTTTCCTGTTTGCATATCACCCACAATTTTATTGATTGTCCAAGCAAAAAATAAAATTGCAATTGCACCCGACATAGATTTAATACCGAGTTTCCATGCTCGTACATACTCGGCAAAATTTACCTGACCATCTAAGATAATCAAAACTGTTGATATAACGACCGCACTTACTCCCCCTACAACAAGAGAAATCCCAACATTGGTATTTTCAAAAGCCCCCAATACAGAGAACGATGAACCGGCTTTAGCAAGCGCTTGCCCACCTGTATACATCATTATTGAAATCGTAGCTACGATTAAAACCAAAATAGGAAACACAAGATTCCGAACGTGCCCTTTTACGCCCGATTCGTCTTCCGCCTCCTGATTTTCTCGTGCCATTACCTCTTTTTCATGACGCGCCATAGAACCAATATCAAATGAAAAATAAGCAACAAAAAATACCATAAGTAATGCAAAAATCGCATAGTAATTCATTGCGCTCATCACCACAAATGCCCCCATAGGCGTATATTCAGTGATAGAGTAAGTCGTAAGTAAACCTGCAACTAACGTGATGATATAAGCCCCCCAACTTGAAACAGGCATCATAACGCACATTGGCGCCGCTGTTGAATCCAAAATATATGCCAATTTTGGGCGAGAAACTTGGAAACGATCGGTAACAGGACGAGCAATTGCACCCACTGCAAGACTATGGAAATAATCATCAATAAATGTAACAAAAACCAAAGATGCGGCTAATAACTTTGCGCCACGGCGATCCTTAATCCGTTTTTGAGCCCATTCCACAAAAGCACGGTTACTACCCGATACGGTTAAAAGTGCGGTCAAAACACCAAGCAAAATTAAGAAAAGGACGATATTCATATTTGAATTAATACTACCGTCGCTATATACCAAGGAAACAATGTTATCTTTCAAATAGATAAAAGTAGGTAAAATTGAGGCATTATTGAGCATCAAAGCACCGACTAAAATCCCAGTACTCAGAGAAACTAATACACGACGAGTCGCAATCGCCAACACAATGGCTAGCAACGCAGGAGAAATAGACCAAACTGAAGAAGAATAATCGATAAGTTCCATTAAGTTATACCTAAAATTAATGGAGACGACGGCAGAAAATGGGGTAATAATAACCCGCCTAACCGTAGCGCTCCATAGTTATTCACTATGACAGTGACGTTCCTTTCAGATACGCCACCAACCAGCTAAAATGACTTTTAACTGATTTCGGCAACTACTCCTTTCTTTTTTCGTCATCGCTATCCACTCGGAAAAAATACTTATAGTAATCGCACCTCTACTTTGTAGGGAGAAGAAAGATTACAGGAAAACTGAAAAAAAATCTAATAAATTCTGTAAATTATCTCAATTTATCAGGAAGCTGTAATAGAATAATATCTACAATTAATATTTAAAAATAGCGCTCATCAGATCATCCAGTACAATTTTATTTAAATTTAACATTTACCT
>NZ_MLHG01000126.1 GCF_001998825.1 Rodentibacter mrazii | reverse complement strand
GAATAATTGATAGCCAAAAATAAATTAGGGGTATATTTATGAAAAAATATATTACTTTAATAGCACTTTGTTTAGGTCAAGGTTTAAGCGGAACGGTAATTTCTTTACTGACATTAACCTCTGCTCTTGTCGGTAAATCTCTAGCGCCGACAGAAATATTGATAACCCTTCCTATGACAATGACGGTTCTAGGTTCATTTTGTATGATTTATTATGCAAGTTTATTAATGAAAAAATACGGTCGAAGAAGATCATTTGTCATTAGTGGTTTTATTGGTATTTCTGGCGCAATCCTAGCTATATTTACGTTATATTATCAGCACTTTATGCTTTTTCTATTTTCAACATTTATTCTTGGTAATGCGGCTATATTTAATCAATTTTACAGATTTGCAGCAGCAGAGATTTTTGATAATGAAATATGGAAAAAAAGATCAACGTCATTAGTCATTGGTTCAGGTATTCTTGGCGGAATATTCGGTCCTTTTCTGGCTGGGAAAGGCGTTAACTTCATTTCAAATCATGATCTAATGGGTAATTTTATTTTTATAATCATAATATTTTCTCTATTGATTGTGAGCCAATTCTTTGTTTTCATAGAAAAAGCGTCTTCGTCACCTAACTCTATAAGTTTACTAAATAAAGAGCAGGTATATCGTTCCAGAAATTTTATTATTGGAACACTAAGTTGTACTATTGGATTTTCATTAATGACTCTAATTATGAATTCTGCACCATTATCAATGCATAATAATCACTATCCTGTGTCACAAAATGTATTTGCATTACAGTTACATTTTATTAGTATGTATGCTCCTGCCTTATTCATTCCATTTTTAATTAAAAAAATTAAAACCGGTACCCTAATTTTATTTGGTAGTTTATGTTTTTTTGTGGGTTCAATAAGTATTTTTCTATTATCCCCATATTATAGTTATGTTATTTCTCTATTTTTTGCCGGTATAGGTTGGGCATTAATGTTTAGCGGCGGAACATTTTATCTTAATGAAATTCATCATGACATTAAGCATAAATTACAAAGTGTTAGTTCAACATTTACTTATTCCGGCAATTTAATCTTTTCCTTTCTCGCAGGATTTACGTTAGCTTTTCCAAATGGGTGGCAATGGGTGAACATTATTGTTATGAGTATTTCATCGCTTTTTTTTATTTATTATTTGACTAAAGGCTATCATGACTTAGAAATTTAAAAATTATCCTTAATTTATCTAAAATAAATAGAAAGCACAGTTG
>NZ_MLHG01000125.1 GCF_001998825.1 Rodentibacter mrazii | reverse complement strand
TTATTTCTCTTACTTAGCAATTTATTTTCTAGAGTAAATAAATTTACTCTAGCATCAAAATTTTGATAAAGAATAGCCTGAGTAAAATCGTATTGCTTTAGTACAGGCACAAACAAAACTTCTTTATTATTTTTAGTATTAGCCTCAATAATTTTATCTAATTTAGCAGGTTCCACATTAGCACTAGAGATAAATAATGCTTCATAATTACCACGATAAACAATAACATAACCCGTATACGAAGAATTAAATAGCCGCATATCTAAGTCAGTTAACTCTCCAAAAACTTTTACTTTTTTCTTCCAAAGCCCTATTTCAAATAATTTTACCTTCATAAAAAGGCGACCTAATGGGAGAAACAAAAATGAAAAAAGAAATGTTAAAATTAGCACAGTTCTAGAATAATACTCAATATTCTTTCCTAAAGCTAATGTTGAAAACACAACAACAAAAGAAATAATACAAATCTTTAAAATAAGAAAAGATTCTTGCCAAAAATCATAGCGTCTATGATATAGTCCAAAATACGCAAATAACATAGTAATTATTACATATGGAAATGGATATGTCACATAATCAATGTATGAAACCTGCTGAAATTGAATGAATGCATCTAACACTTCGTTACGAATAAATACTGATAAAAAAATAGATAAAAAAATTATAAAAAAATCAGTCAAAAATATAATTAAGGATGAAAAATAACCTTTATTCATATGCCAACCTCTTTTCAATTATTTGACTATTTGATTCAATCTCAATAAAAATCTATCAACATAACTCTCCCAATTGTACTCTTTTACTCTAAGATGGGCATTTTCTGCAAGTTTTTTATATTCTAAGGAACTTAAAGATAACGCTTTCCTTAAGGTATCTGAAACAGTTTTTTCAGAGCAGTTCTCCAGATAAAACCCAAAATCAATATCTACTCCAAATTCTGCAACAAACTCCATATAAGCAGGAACAATTATTGGTGTAGCAAAATACATAGCTTCAATTGTAGAAGAATAACCAGCCCATATAGGCGTAGGATTCACAATATATTTAGCAGAAGATATT
>NZ_MLHG01000124.1 GCF_001998825.1 Rodentibacter mrazii | reverse complement strand
TTTTAGTTAAAAATAAAAAACTAATTTTTTGCAGCAGCTGCCGCTTTGACGATCACCGCAAATGCCGGTGCTTTAAGTGATGCACCACCTACTAATGCCCCATCAATATCAGGTTGAGTAAATAATTCCGCTGCATTTGCATCATTAACAGAACCACCATATTGAATGATCACTTGGTCTGCCACCACTTGAGATTTAGCCGCAATGTGACCACGAATAAAGGCATGAACGGCTTGTGCCTGTGCCGGAGTCGCTGATTTACCGGTACCAATTGCCCAAATTGGCTCATAAGCAATCACTGCACCGTTAAAAGCTTCCACGCCCAGTGCGTTGATGACGGCATCAATTTGGCGAGCACACACTTCTTCGGTTTTACCTGCTTCGTTTTCCGCTTCTGATTCACCAATACATAATACAGGGACTAAACCTGCTTCTTTTAATGCCGCAAATTTTTTCGCAATAAACTCATCACTTTCTTTGTGATAAGTGCGACGCTCAGAATGGCCAATAATAATATATTTTGCCCCAAAATCTTTTAACATTTCCGTTGAAATATCACCGGTAAACGCACCTTTCACATTCACATCTACATTTTGTGCGCCAAGCACAATTTTACTACCAGCGAGAGCTGTTTCTGCTTCTGCTAAGTACATCACTGGAGGAGCGATTGCGACATCACAACCATTCACATTAGCTAATTCTGCTTTTAAACCTTCGATTAATTCTTTGGTAAAAGCTTTACTACCATTTAATTTCCAGTTACCCATTACTAAAGGACGACGTGCCATTTGTGTTTCTCCATATTAATTAACAAATGGGGTTACTATACCAAATTTTCGTCTTGATTCTTTGTTCAAAATCACAAATTTTAAAAATTTTTTCCTGAGTGCGTGATTCTTCAATCTGAAAAAGCTACAATCTATCCTATAGAAATCATAGAAAGTAACCGGTTTTATTAAAATGAAGATTTTTAAAGCTGAACAATGGAACATTGAGGTGCTTTTGCCCCTTTTTGAACATTACCGTCTTGCCAATGGAATGACTGAAAATCCTGACCGCACTTTAACATTCTTAACCAACCGTATCCGCTTTAATGAAAGCCTCTTTTTTATTGCCGTCGATTCACAAGATGAAGCTGTTGGATTTATTCAGCTTTACCCGCGTCTATCCTCCCTCCAATTACAACGCTATTGGCAGCTAACAGATATCTATGTTGTGAATTGCTCTCTGCAAACCGAAATCTATACTGCGCTTATCTCCAAAGCAAAAGATTTCGTACTTTATACTCAATCAAATCGCTTAGTCGCTGAGTTAGGGCAAGCACAACGTGAATTATTAGAACAAGAAGGCTTCAAATTAAATCCGAAAAAAAGTCTATTTGAATTAACGTTATAATGCTTACAGATCTTCAATCTTACTGGGATTATTTGCGTATTGAACGTCAAGTCAGTCCACATACTCTTGCCAATTATCAACGGCAGCTCAATGCTGTATTAACCCTACTAACCACACAGGGTATCCAACAGTGGCAACAAATTACCCCTAGCATCGTGCGTTTTATATTGGGTCAAAGCAAAAAAGAAGGTCTTAAAGAAAAAAGTTTAGCATTGCGTCTTTCCGCCCTTCGAATGTTTTTGAGCTATTTAGTGCAACAAGGCAAATTGAAAGCCAACCCTACCACGGGAATTTCAGCCCCTAAACAAAGTAAACGTTTACCCAAAAATATTGATGGCGATCAAATCCAACAGCTTCTTGCCAATGACAGCAAAGAGCCGATAGATATCCGCGATCGTGCCATTTTAGAATTAATGTATAGTTCCGGGTTACGTTTATCAGAGATACAAGGATTGGGTTTAAGCAATATTAATACACGCACCCGTGAAGTTCGAGTATTAGGAAAAGGTAACAAGGAACGTATTGTACCTTTTGGGCGTTATGCCTCACACGCCCTACAACAATGGTTAAAAGTGCGGTTATTATTTAATCCGAAAGATGAGGCGTTATTTGTCAGTCAATTAGGAAATCGGCTCACTCATCGTTCTATACAAAAACGGCTGGAAACTTGGGGAATTCGCCAAGGGCTAAATAGCCATCTAACCCCACACAAACTTCGCCATTCTTTTGCCACCCATATGTTGGAAGCCAGCTCTGATCTCCGAGCTGTGCAAGAATTACTTGGGCATAGTAACCTTTCAACCACACAAATTTACACCCATCTTAATTTCCAACGCCTTGCCGAGGTTTACGATCAAGCACATCCTCGCGCTAGACGTAAAAAGTAAAGTGTAGTTAATTTGATAAGGAACTTTAACTCCCCACATATAACAATAGCCAAAAAGCAAAATCCCCCGAATCGTTCGATTCAGGGGATTTC
>NZ_MLHG01000123.1 GCF_001998825.1 Rodentibacter mrazii | reverse complement strand
TTTGCAAGTTGGGGTGAAAGAATTTTAATCGCCATTATTTTTCCCTTAATTTAATTTTTTGACCGGTAATCACCTTACCGTTTTTTAATGTCGGATTGAGTTTTAAAATTTGGTTTACCGGAATGTTATATTCTCGTGAAACCGCATAAATCGTCTGATCTTTTTTGATAGTGTGATAGAGCGGAATATCCGCTTTTTTTCCATCAGTTTTGCTGTTTTTCTTGTCGTCTTTATCTGTTTTCTTCTTGTCTTTTTTATCCGCTGATTTTGTTGTTTTTTCCGTTTTCTTGATTTCAACAATTTTTTGATTTTTACCGTTATCCGGAATTTTTATGGTTTCGCCAATCCATAGTTCTTTACGTTTCAATTTGTTAAGGGCAATAATATCCGCCATTTTCACATCATATTTATTGGCAAGGCTGCCAATGCTTTCGCCATTTTTCACTTTATGGCGAATTAAACTGTCTTTGGTTAATAAAGTGCGGTTGGTTTTACTGTTGTTTTCTTTATCATCACCTTCAAAAGCCACAATGGATTTTAAATTACCGTTGCGATAGGCTACTAACCCCTCATAAATTATATAAGCGATACGGCGACGATAGGTGGGAGAATTGAGTTTTTGTTCTTCCTCTGCATTTGAGAGAAAACCGGTTTCCACCAAGACTGAGGGAATATCCGGAGAACGCAACACGCCAAGGCTGGCGTGCTGTGGTGTATTGCGGCTTAATGTGGTGATTTTTGAAAAGCGACGTAAAATATGTCTGCCGATTTCATAACCGGTACGCTGGCTATGTCCAAATTGCAGATCAAGTACGGTTTGATCTAAATATTTGTCGTTATTATGAGAGAGAACTTTTCCTGCCCCCCCTAATAATTCGGAACGTTTCTCATCATTTTCTAACCATTGTCCCATTTCATCATTTGCCCGGCGATTTGAAAGCACCCATATTGAGGCTCCTCGTTGGCTCGGATTAAGAGAAGAATCTGCATGAATGGAGACCAGATAATTGGCTTTAAATTTTCGGGCGATTTCCGAGCGTTCCGGCACGGAGATGTAATAATCCCC
>NZ_MLHG01000122.1 GCF_001998825.1 Rodentibacter mrazii | reverse complement strand
AAATCAACCGCACTTTCTTTACCACGATAAAAGGCATCAATAATTTCACGGGCAGATAATTTTTCACTTTTAAGATCATGATACAACATTTCAAATCCACGACCGGAAAGGTAGGTGTCTAAGCAAGCTTTATTGCCACAACCGCAATCATAAATCGGTGCTTTATCCCAACCAAGCAATTTCAGAGCGTGATAATTTAATTGCAAATGTCCAAGCTCACCCGCCATTCCCACTTGCCCTGAATGCACTTTCCCATTTAACACAAAACCACCACCAAATCCGGTGCCGAGAATTAACCCAAGCACGGTGGGATATTGTTGATTTTCTTCGTCCCACGCTTCAGATAAGGCAAAACAATTCGCATCATTTTCCGCCCGCACTTCACGCCCTAAACGTTCGGAAAGATCACGTAGAATAGGCTTGTTATCCGCCACACGAATATTAGTAATTTCCGCAATCCCTGTTTGTTGATTCACAAATCCCGGTACGCCTAATCCAACGGTGCCACGCTCACCAAATTGCTCGTCAGCGCGATTGACTAAATCCACAATCACATTAAGCCACTCATCGTAATCCGTTTTTGGGGTAGGAACACGCTCGGAATACAGTTTTTCTAACTTCTTATTAAATACCGCAAGCTCAATTTTTGTGCCACCGATATCCAAACCATAGTACATAATCTACTCCTATCACTAAAAATATATTAAGTGAGATTCTAGCCGTTCTTTTCTTTTTATTTTATGACGAAGATCGTTTTTTCTGTAAAAAACTAAAAATAACGAGATTCACTATCCATGCAAAAATTGTTGCAATAAAAAGATCGATCGGATAATGCATACCCAGACGTACGCGGCTGATCAACATAAGTAGGCTCCATAGAGCAATAATACCTACTAATAACTTCGCTTTCCACGAGCGATTACCTAATAATTGCGTAAACCCTACGGCAAGCATTAACCAAGTCGCAGCAAAAATGGTATGCCCTGATGGGAAAGAATAACCCGTTTCATTTTCGTAGTGGTTTACAAGCCAAGCCGGCGTGTCTGGCTGCGTAGAATAAAAGTTTTTTGCAATCACAGCCCGCTGAGTGCGGTCATTTTCATAAAAGTTTTCTGTAGTTTGATTGGTTTGTTCCGCTAAATATACCGTGAACGGGCGTGGCTCTTTGAAAACCGCTTTTAAACCTGTTTTCACTGCCTGAGTTGCCACCACAGAAAATGCCATCACAGCCACACCTAGCATCCACTGTTTACGATTTTTGAACAAAACGCCAAAAATCAATGCAAACACAGCACAAGTAATAAGAGCATAAGGCACACTGCCGGTTTCAGTAAGCAAATAAAGCCAATAATCCGCTTCCGTTAATTGTCCATTGCCATGCCATTGATAGGAAAATCCCCACATAAAAAATGGTACAAGACAAAGTAATAACGTATATAATGACAGCCTCTTAAACATGCTCACCCCTTATAATAAGAATAAAGTGCGCATTTTAGCAGAAATGAAAATGAATAAGGATAGCTTTATGACAAAAATTCAGCTGGTTACTCAAGCCAATTTGCCTACCGAATACGGTATTTTCAAGATGGTTGGTTTTGAATTTCCTGATACAAAAAAAGAGCATGTTGCATTAGTAATGGGGGATATTTCAAATAGCGATGAGCCTGTTTTAGCCCGTATTCATTCCGAATGTTTAACCGGTGATGCCCTCCATAGTTTAAAATGTGATTGTGGTTTCCAACTCGCCACGGCACTTCGTCAGATTGAGGAGGAAGGTCGCGGAGTTTTAATTTATCACCGTGAAGAAGGGCGTGGTATCGGCTTAATTAATAAAATTCGTGCTTATTCACTACAAGATCAGGGGATGGATACGATTGAAGCCAATCTTGCTCTCGGTTTTAAAGCGGATGAACGCAATTTTGAAGTCTGTGCCGATATGTTTGAATTATTAGGTGTAAAGAAAGTACGTTTAATGACAAACAACCCTGAAAAAGTGGAAACCATGAAAAAGGCGGGGATTAATGTTGTTGAGCGTGTACCATTAAATGTTGGTGAAAATCGTTACAATACGAAATACTTAGATACAAAAGCAAAAAAAATGGGGCATTACATTGTACATAATAATGAAGAACATTTAATGAATTGTCCACATTGTCAAGAAGAAGTGATTCTTGATAAAAAATAAAACAAAAAATAACCGCACTTTTGTGCGGTTATTCATATCAATTTAGTGTTATTTCTTGCCTAATTGTGGCAAAACAGAATTTTTATTCGACACGAGTAATCCGGTTTCCGCATAGATACCCAATTTTCCACGAGTATCGGCAACATCAAGGTTACGCATAGTTAATTGACCGATACGATCGATTGGATCAAATGGTGCATCTTCCACTTTTTCCATACTTAAACGTTCCGCCTCATAGGTTAAATTTGGCGATTCCGTATTTAAAATGGTGAAATCATTACCACGGCGTAATTCAAGGGTAACCGTACCGGTAATGGCTTTAGCAACCCAACGTTGTGCCGTTTCACGTAACATTAACGCTTGCGGATCAAACCAACGGCCTTGATATAACAAACGACCTAAACGTAAGCCATTAATACGGTATTGTTCAATGGTATCTTCGTTATGAATCCCCGTCACTAAACGCTCGTAGGCAATGTGCAATAATGCCATTCCTGGTGCTTCATAAATACCGCGTGATTTTGCCTCAATAATACGGTTTTCAATTTGATCGGACATGCCTAAACCATGGCGACCGCCGATGCGATTGGCTTCAAGCATCATTTCCACCGAATCATCAAAACGTTTACCGTTTAATGCTACCGGTACACCCTCTTCAAAGGTGACTGTTACGGTTTCCGGTTTGATTTCAACGCTTTCGTCCCAAAACGCCACGCCCATAATTGGTTTGACAATTTTCATACCGGTACTTAATTCTTCCAAATCTTTTGCTTCATGGGTCGCGCCAAGAATATTGGAATCCGTTGAATAGGCTTTTTCCACCGACATTTTATAATCAAAGCCGTTTTCAATTAGGAATTTAGACATCTCAAAACGGCCGCCCAGCTCGTGGATAAATTGATCATCCAACCAAGGTTTATAAATTTTTAATTTTGGGTTGGTTAATAAACCGTAACGGTAGAAACGTTCAATATCGTTACCTTTGAAGGTCGAACCGTCGCCCCAAATATTGACATCATCTTCTTTCATCGCCGCCACAAGCATTGTACCGGTTACCGCACGACCAAGCGGTGTGGTGTTGAAGTAAGGAATACCGCCTGTTGATATGTGGAATGCACCACATTGAATCGCCGCAATTCCTTCGTGAACCAACTGAGCGCGGCAATCAACCAAGCGGGCATTTTCCGCCCCATAAGCCATCGCTTTTTTAGGAATCGCATTATAATCATCCTCATCCGGCTGACCTAAATTTGCGGTATAAGCATAAGGCACCGCCCCTTTTTGACGCATCCAAAGCAATGCCGCACTCGTATCTAAACCGCCGGAAAAGGCAATCCCTACTTTTTGACCTTTGGGTAAACCTTGTAAAATCGTATTTGACATATTTTTTCCTTACTTAACGTTGTTTTGAATATTTAATCATTTTAAGTGAATAAAAACTCAATAAAATATAACCGCACTTTTGCCGCTTGTCTAGTGATTTTCGATATTCGTCAGACAATTTTTAGATTCTGATTATTTGCTTTTCATTCATAAAAATCCCTGCTGTTTAGGCAGGGATAATAAAAATTACTGAGTTAAAAGATCCAAGACTTCTTGGTATTTCGCTACCGTCTTTTCAATAACATCAGTAGGCACTCTAGGAGCCGGAGGTTGTTTGTTCCAACCGCTATTTTCTAGCCAGTCACGTACAAATTGTTTATCAAAGGAAGGGGGATTTGTACCTTCTTGGTAAGTATCAATCGACCAAAAACGGCTAGAATCTGGCGTTAATACTTCATCCATCAGCGTTAGCGTACCCTTTTCATCCAAGCCGAATTCAAACTTCGTATCACAAATAATGATGCCTTTGGTGAGGGCATATTCCGCCGCTGCCGTATAAAGCGCAATGGCTTTTTCTTTTACTTGTTTCGCTAAATCTGCACCAATTAATTTTTCACATTCTTCATAGCTGATATTAATATCGTGGTTTCCCACTTCCTCTTTACTTGAAGGAGTAAAAATAGGCTCTGGTAATTTACTTGCTTCTACCAAACCTTCCGGCAGTTTCAAACCGCAAATCGTCCCCGTTTGTTGATAATCTTTTAACCCGCTTCCAGTTAAATAGCCACGCACAATAGATTCAATTTTAATCGGATTCAAACGTTTACAAACCACGGCACGATCTTTCACTAAATCCGCTTCTTCTTTTGGCAGCACATCATAAACCGAATCACCGGTGAAATGATTCGGCATAATATGCGCTAATTGATTAAACCAAAAATTAGAAATTTGTGTCAGAATCTCACCTTTTCGTGGAATGGGATCATCTAAAATCACATCAAATGCCGAGAGACGATCTGTGGCGACCATCAACATTCGCTTATCATCAATTTCATAAAGATCACGCACTTTGCCTGAGTAGATTTTTTTCAGACTGAGAATTTGTTGTGTCATGGTTTACACCTTTTTTTATCGCTGTAAAAAACTGGTGCATATTGTACCGCACTTTTTAAGCAAACGTTTGCTTTTTTTAGAAATAAAAAGCAGGCGTTTAATTACCTGCTTTAAACAAGTTTAAATAAGAGGAAACCCGGCTATTTCCAAATCGTGCCTTTTGTTTTTGCACCTTGTGTATTGATATTTACTCTCGTTGCACCTTTTAAATTTGCATGGGATAGATCGGCATCCTCTAAATTAGCATTGGTTAGGTTAGCCCCCTTCAGATTAGCATGGTTAAAATTAGCACCTTTTAACTGAGTGTTAGTAAAGTCAGCACCTTGGAGATTCGCATTACTAAAATTTGCATGAGATAAATCTGAATTAGTAAAAACAGCTCCGACTAAACTTTGACCGGAATAATCTTTCCCTTTTAGAGTCGCATTCATATGAATATTTTCAATGTCAGCTACATGTTCCGATGAAACTACAGTCTTTCCATTATGCGTAATGATAGTACCATTTACTACTTTGCTTTTTTTACCAGCAATATTTTGCACAGATTCTCCGCCATCACTAGCACTATTAATAATTGTGCCTTTCACCGATACAGATTGACTATTATCCGCTTGAGTCTGAAAAGCGACTGCAGAAAAACCTAAAAATACAATTGCAAGTTTCGTACGCATAAATTTCATTTTTACTCTCCTTCCTACTTATTTAGAGTGAATAATTAATGATGTGGCGATAAACGCAAAAGCCCATCTAAAGGATCATCTTCTTCAAGAACGTGAATAGCAGAAGCGCCTTTCTCGATATCCAAATATTCATGATTTGGTACACGTGGTGAACCAAGCCCTGAATTATTTGTATTAACGATAACCGGATTTGGTAGCATATTAGACATTTCTTGCATCCACATACTATTAAGATTACCGCCTGTTGTTTGTTTAGAAAGCAAGATTGGTAATATTTTTTTTGCTTCCGAGCTGCCTTGTTTGGCTGCTAATTGGTATAAACGAATTGCTTCACCAAAATTAACAGCGATCCCTGCTCCTTTGTGATAACGAATAGCTAACTCATAGCTAGCATTTGCCTCACCATTTTTTGAGCGCTCTCTTAATTCGGAGATAAGCTCATGATTCGGTGTCTGAGATACTGTTCTGTTCATTGTAGGATTTGACACAGTATGTTCTGCTCGATTAAAAATCATTGATTGATTTCTTTTTGCAGCCGGACTTCCTAACATAATCGCCTTTTCATTCCAACGTTGAGCCAGTGCATAATTAGCTTTTTGAAAGTGATAATTTGCTAACGTGTTGGCTGCCACATAGTCCCCCATGGCAGCCGCCCGGTTAATCAAACGCTCGGCAGCAATATTGAATTGAGTTGAATTTTGCTTACGTTTTTCTAATAAAGCCTGTAAATAAACTGCTCTTGCATATTTAAAAGAAGCCGCTTTGGCTAGGTAATCTGACGCTTTGACAAAATCCGTAGGCACATATCCACTAAATAATAAATAACCATTTGCCACTAATGCTTTGATATCATTTTTTTTAACAAAAAAATCAAACTCATTGTAAGCAGTCTCATAATCTTTATGTTGGTAACTATCATACGCAGAAGACAATGTAAAAGTTGCATCTTCTCCAATTTGTTCGCTTAATGTTTTCGGTTTCTCAATAATTGGGTGATTAATGACAACCTCAGCCTGGCAGACCATCACGCCGGCTAAACCAAGATAAATCAATAATTTCGTTCCCAAATGTTTACTCCACATTATTACCTCTCAACGATCAAATTTATTTAACTTGGTAATTTACTGTTTGGACTCCTTTTAAATCCTCACCAAAAATTGATTTCAATTGCTCAGACAATTGGTTCATATTCTTAACTTTAAGTGGATTAAAGGCTTCCCCAAAATTATCAGTTAATTTGTCCGCCACACTGTAATAAGACGCCATGCACATTACAGATTCTTTCCCTTTCTCATTTAAGCTAATTGAAAAAGCATCTGAGTTAGGCACTTTTAATGAGTTATTTTTAGAAATCATCCCTTCTTTCTGCATAGGATTGGGGTAAATTTGTGTAATACTTTTCTTCGCATCTTCATAAAAACATGCCAAATAAGCCGAGTCATGATCTACATCAACCTCTAATTGAAGATTATCACCTTTTCGATAAGCCGATTTATTTAATTTCATACCAACATTAATCGGTGAATCTTTATCAGAATTTAAATAAGGATAGCCTTCTCTTGGCTCATTATCCTTATCATCAGCATCATTAGATGGTTCTAAGCCGACTTTTTTGAAATTACCATTGGCATCAACACGAACATAGTTTTTCATTAGACGCTCATAACTTTCAAAATTAATAAAACCAGATGGAGTTGCTTTATTATCTTTTTGAAATTCAGATAATGCCTGACGGAATTCTTGGGAACTTCGACCATTGATATTGCCACTATAATAACCTAAGTTTTTCAATCCGGTTTGGAAGAATTTCATCTTACTGCTTTCCCCCATGCTATCATACCAATCTAGTAACTGGCGCTGGAATTCAGGATGTGATTGATCAAGAGATAAACATTGCCAATAAGGCACTTTTGATAATTTACCCACTAACTCAATTGTACCAAGTTCAACTAAAGTACGCATTGAACCGCCTAAACCTTGAGATAAATTACGTTCAAGGGAAAACTGTACACCGGTTTTATTGATTCTTGCACCGCTATCAATACCAAGCCCTTTCGTTGCTGCAACAATTTCATTGGCAGAATCAATCCCCGGATATAACGTTCTTGTTAAGAAATCACCAATATGAAGTTCTAAGCCTAAAGCCGTTGTCATTAAATCACCGGAGGCACCAAGTTCGGCTTTCTCGCTGTAGGATAAACCGATGCTGTTTGATTTACGTAGGACACTCTGATCCACATAGGACACGGCTCCTGAAATATATAACTGAGGCGCAGGGATCTGCATTGCCCCTGTTGGAAGTAATAAGTTGGTCAATGTTTGAACGGTGTCTTGCTTCAAGGGATCTACTTCAAAATCAGCGACTTTAAACGCACCACTCGTTTTAGACATTTGTGACAACGCCGTCATAATCATTTCACCCGCAGCAACACCAGCTTTACCGGATGGGTCTTTAATATTTTTTACTGCAACAACTGTTTCACCGATATTACTTTGTCGCAATAAACCATCCATACAATTTAAGCTATCACTAAAACTCGTAATGGCGCGATTAGGTTCCACAGCAGGTAAGTTATGTGTAGTTGTAGAACCAATGTATGATCGATCCTCAGTTAAGTTTGTTGGAGATACAGAACAACCAGTTAAACCAGAAATTAAAGTATATGAGATAAGTGTTCGAGAGAATTTCATTAGATATCCAAATTTTATTATTATCAATTATTTACAAACATTAATCACATCGCCTTTAACAACGACAACATTATTATTTTTAGGTCCATATCTACCAGAGCTTACACCTTTTTGGGTTGTGACGTTTCCGATATTTGTTGAACAATTTCTAGTACGACTGAGACTGGATGAACCTACACTTGAAGAATTTCCATATTGGGAAACGCTATCTTGAGCGTCTCCGCCCATTTCCATCCCTATTCCAATTCTAGACCATTTCTGAGCCTGGACTTGGTTAACTTTAGCTCGATCCAAAGGACCTAATCCCTTTCTAGGAACAAGTTCATCGTTCCCGGCAAAAGCATTCATGGATAGATAACATAAACCAAAATACAACATCACTGCACAAGTGATTTTCATGATCTGACCTCCGAAGCATTACGAATATTAATATAATAAAAATTGGTTATCGGATAACCAATAACCAATTTTCTTAATGATTATTCACTGCTGTTTGAGCTCATATTTTGAGTTGCTTTACTACCACCAAATGCCATATTGGTTACAGCACCTTGAATATTTACAGATTGTTTATTGTTACCACCTATGGTTACTTTACCTTGGTTAGATGATAAATTTTGACTTGCTTTACTGCCACCAAATGCCATATTGGTTACAGCACCTTG
>NZ_MLHG01000121.1 GCF_001998825.1 Rodentibacter mrazii | reverse complement strand
CTGTTGAATAAGAATCCAAAAACATGCTATAGATAAAATAAATCAACGCAAAAACTAACAATGCGCCCCATACAACATGTTTTAATGAAATTGGTTTTTTTACCGTATAATCAGTCTTATACAAATGCAATTTTTGATCACTCTTATAATTATAACCTCGTAATGGTCTTAATGTTTTTTGTAATTTTAGTAAAATATTCTGTATGTTCTCTTGACCATGAGGCATTAATGCATATTGCCCTTTAAATCCAAGCGCAAGACAAATATACATAAATTCTAATAACTCATGATATTTTTCCGGTTCTAACATTGTTCTAGATAAAATAGAATAGAATTTTTCCCCTCCCCAAGTCTCATTATGAAAATGAGCCAACAAAGAACGCTGTCCCCAAATGGAGGAACTTCCCCACGGAGTGGCCATAACCATTTCATCAATAAAAGTGCATACACAATATCTAAATGATAATTGAAACGCACTATCATAATTAAGACCTTTCACCTTTTCACTTAATGCAGCGATTTCATTCTGCATTCTAGAGTATAGCCCAGTGATGTCATCTAAATAAGAAAGCTTTCTTAATCGAAGCGCCGTTGCAAGTAAAGGATTAGCTAATTCAATTAATGGATTGTAAGAATCTGTTTGTAGCTGAAAATCATAGTCAATATCAAAATCTACATTTCCAACTTGCTCGTATAACAGATCTGTTTTTTCATTAATAACAGGGACATTATTAGTGATAAAAACTCTTTCCGAAGGCTTATCCAATGAAGGATTATATGTGTTCAATAATTCTTGATTAGTCATCACGATAAATCTCCACGAATTGCCCAAAACTCAATCTCTAACCCAGGATAATTTCCCGTTATATGGAAACCAAAACCAGATGACGACAATAAATTCTCCCAAAACGGTGATGTTTTGTCTAATTGGAAATAAATAAAGCCCGAATGATAAGGTAAGTATCTCGGTGCTACAGGTAATGCAAGTACAGGCACACCAGGCAATTGTAAATGCACCAACTGATTAATTTGTTCAATACTTGAAATTTTAGTCTGTTGAATAAATTGGTTTTTTAATAAATCCGGTTGCAAATGTGCCTTGATTGCAATAATAAACTCTGCAGTTGAGTAAAGCGTAGGATCATTTACTTGGGCTGTATAAATACCGTATTGATGTGCGACAACAGGCAATGGAATAACTTTAGCATTACTCACCACACTTAAATAAGATTTAATATCATTAAATAACAAATTAAGAGATAAAGCCGGATTATCATGAAAATAATCATAAAAAGTTTCAGAAAAACGCTCTTTTAACACAAATGTAGCAAGTTCACTACGTAAAGATGCAAGAAATTCATAAACACTTAAAGGATGGCTTTTACCCAATTTTACAATACTTTTAATAAGAGGTAATACTCGATTTAATGTTAAAAGCATTAAAAAGTCGTTGAC
The DNA here is from genome assembly GCF_001998825.1 of Rodentibacter mrazii. Lineage (GTDB taxonomy): Bacteria > Pseudomonadota > Gammaproteobacteria > Enterobacterales > Pasteurellaceae > Rodentibacter > Rodentibacter mrazii. Next base: position 3,780 of record NZ_MLHG01000121.1, on the reverse strand, counting down.
ATCAGCTACTCCAGACTGCTCTGGTCGACCAATTCGGTTTACAATACTTTGAGCTCGTAAGGAAACTAAATCAGATAACTCAGATAACTTCTTAATAAAAAGTGGCATTGCATTAATATGCAATGACATTGGATAAAAATCCTCGTCTAAAATAACTTGATGATCAAGGGAAATATCCTTTATTTTAGCAATGGGTAATGCAACATAATTACTAAGGTCATCTAATGATGATTTAAAAAAATATTGATTTTTCAGCAACTCAATTTGAGTATAGCTCCCATTTTCACTATGTGAATCCTTAACTTCAGTAAAAATAATCTCACTTTTAGAATCAACTACATCTGAGCGATTTGTCGAATATTTAACTTCCGTTTCCCCCCCTACAACAAGTGGTAAGCATAAATAGATTGTTTCACCAATCAAATTACTACTAATACTTATAGGAGAAGGGAGGTTGTCTGTTAAAGGCAAATCAAAAAGTGTTCCATCTGGCATAACGCCTTTACATTGAGTAAGGGCGAATTTGCCATAAGCAAGCTGCTGCTGATCAAATACTATGCTCTCAAACCCCAAGTTATAGACCGAAATATCTATAACATGCTTCAATTGAGTAGCTAAAAAACGACTTTCTTGCTGAAAGTGTTGGGGGCGAATAAATAGCCCCTCTTTCCATAAAACACGATTTGATAAAGACATTGACTAATTATCCTTATAAATTTCAACTTTTGAATCTAGTACGCGAATTAATAAAGGATAGCTTTCCCCGCCTTTAGGCTTAACTTGAACAATTCCCTTCCACTTACGATTTTCATAACCATTATAGAGTGCAACAACACCAATATAGTGAGTTTTCTCGTTTAACTCATATGAATCAACAAATCTAAATTGGTTAGGTGCGATAATTAGATCAATATTAGAAATATAAGTTTTACCTAAAGAATCTGCAAAATCATTCCCTCTGAAATCATCATAGGTACTGCTCAAAAATAGCGATTTATCTGTTAACTGAAATACTTTTAACATAACTGGTGTAGCACGAGCATCAGCTTTGCCTTTTTCTTGCTCAATCACTTGCTTATCTGTATTCGAGCTATTTGCCGTTACATTTTTTCTATATTCGTTAATCGTAATAGGGCGTTTTAATTGTCCTTTAGCAACATCAAACTCATCTGAATACTCCATATCTGCCTCATCGCTAACGACTGCAACAGCATCATCTTTAGGGGAATAAACATTGATATTTGCACGCTCCGTAGCATAAATAGAAAGTGAGTAAGTAGAAGCTTTGGCTAAGCGAGGATTTGTAGCCGGTTCATTAGAAGATGAGCAACCAGTAATTGTTAATACAGCTACAGTAATCATAAATAAAGATTTTAATTTCATAAGATTTCCTTAGTTATTTGATAAAGAAAAGAGGATCTAAAATGATCTCTTCCTGTTTCTGTTTCATCTCGTTTTTTCTTAGAGACGGTGTCCCATACTGAGGTAATTCATTCTTTTTAGCAACTGATTCGTTTATCGGAGCTTCATTAGATGATGAAAAAAATTCAGTAGGGGCATAGTATTCTAACCCACTTTCAATATGCAGATTAAAAAATTTATAATCAATAACTTCAGTTTGATGAGCTATTCCATCAATAAGTTCTGAATGTGTATTCTCATCTGCTTTTAATGCCAGTACCGGATCTAAAGTTAATTTTTCTATATCCAACGTTAGCAATGTTGAGTTCTCTGTACCAACATGGGGAAGTGAATTATCATTTTTATAGTCCAAATTAGATATCGTTTTATCTGTCACTTTATGTAATAAGTAAGAGAGTTCATCCTGTAAAGTCACAACTTCTGCTTCGTTAGTAAAAATCTTAGCTCTAATTTTATAGCTAAATAAAGAGATAAGATCGTTATCATTCAACTTAATTATACCACCAAGAGGAAGAGGACTCGCCGAGCTATTAATAAAAATATTCTTAGAGTGAGCAATCAAACAAAAACTCACATTGTAGTATTTTATCTCAAACTCAATATCAGAAAATTCATTCTTTAAATTATTTATTTTCCATTGGGCATCCACACTAGAGCCAATAAAACCACCAGATAAATCAAAATAGCAATAAGGCAAAGTTCCTTTTTCCAGCATAAAGGCATCAGTGACCATTAATAAAAGTTTATGCATCTATGCCGCTCCTTCAATAAGCACCTTACCTAAAGAACACATTTCTGATGAATTAGAATTCATCAAAGTAGTCCATCCTAAAAGGCTTGAATTTTCTTTTCCTAAAACGAATAAGGAACGTGTATCTGGATGCAAGCCTAATAAAATATCATAGGGCAATGGCTCCTTTAACAAAAAACGAATCAATTCCTGAAGATGCATATATTTTGTTGTATTAGGTAAAAACTGGTAAAACTCATCAAGCATCAACTCATTAATATTTATTCTAAATTTATTTGAGTATGATTCAACTTTATCACCAGAGATAAAACTCTCACCCAGCACAACATTCTTCATTCCCAGTTGATTTTTTTGTTCAGGTTCAATCTCAAGTAACTGACGAACATGCTCATCAATACTTACTGCCCCCAGTTCAAAATAATTTTTAATTATCTTCTCTAAAACTACCGAAGTTCTTACTCCAGATTGGATTAATCCAATATAGTAAAAAATCTTACTCCAATTTAAATGAGAAAATTCTAAAAACTCTCTTGATAAGCCAAGTAAATTTAATATATTCTGAGAATAATAATCTGAAAAATCAGAGTTAAATTTAATATAATACTTATATTTTCTCCAAATTTGATGAAAAATAGCAATTAAATGATGGTTAAAAAAATCTAAATATCTTGCCTGAACCGGTTCAGTTTCATAGAATTCTTCTGCAATTTCATCTAAAACACTCCCAGGCAAAGGGCCGGAGGAACCTTGCAATCCAAGAAAATTAACTAAAAATTGAAATTTCCTTTTATCTTCATCGTTAAAAATAGATAACTGCTCTATATCTCCTACTGGGAAACTAATTTTTGGATTACTAAAAAACTGAAATATTGATTCTTCAATTAATGTATTCTCTAAATTATCTAACTCAACAGATGATGAATCAGCAATAGCTTCCACAAGCTGGTGAAATCCAAATTTATTTAGATTACTCGTTGAAGCGATGTTTTCTGTTCCCATTTAAAAATCTCGTTATTACTTACATTCACTATTTCTAGCATATGAAATGAATTAATCGTGCCATATAATCTAAAAAATTCAGCTAAAATAGAACCGAATAAAAAAAGCTCGCCTTCACAAAGGAAATTATCACTATTCACCTGGAGTATAGACTTTTGTCCTCGATATACCGCACCTCTAATAACTTTATCAATAGGGCGAGTATGAATAGATTCAATTCCGGATAATCGTTTCTCTATTCTCCTCATTGCCTGAACATCATGGATTCCAGAAAAATCATAAATCAATAAAATTTCTTTTAATACTTCCAATTTTGTTAAAGACAGATAATTCAATGAAAGATTAGAAATTAGCTTCCAATGTAATGTTTCATCTAAAACTGCTCTAACTGTTTTTACAGGCAATGTAATATTCTTAAAATCAACATAAGACGGTGTATTTTGTGAAGGAATACAAATATCACCAATCCCCAACAATTCTGGTACAATATGATTCGTGCATTTTAACTCTAGAGATATTGTCTCTCTTTCACCTTCTAATAATTTATTCATGTCAGAAACAAAAGAAATATAATGTTCATATCTCGTTTCTTCAATATTATCCTTAAT
>NZ_MLHG01000120.1 GCF_001998825.1 Rodentibacter mrazii | reverse complement strand
TCCTTAATCCACCCGATTGCAATGGACCAAGGTTTACGTTTTGCTATCCGTGAGGGTGGTCGTACAGTTGGTGCGGGTGTTGTTGCGAAAATTATTAAATAAATTCATTTGATGAATTAAATGAACATAGAGGCAGATCGAAAGATCTGCCTTTTTACTTTATAATTTCGCCTATTTAGTAGAGTTTAGTCAAAAAGTGCGGTCATTGTATGCTTCATTTTTTGATATGATCAAAAAATTTTTTAGAGGGTTTCTTTATGTCAAAACAACTTTTCCGCGCTGTTGTCTCTGATCTGGATGGTACATTATTAAACACGAATCATGTTATCGGAGACTTTACGATTGATACACTAAATCGCCTTGAACAGAATGGTATTGATATTATCCTTGCTACAGGAAGAAATCACACAGATGTTTCTTCTATTCTTGGAAAAATCGGTGCAGAACGTGCGGTAATGATTACTTCAAACGGAGCAAGAGTACGAGATATGGCGGGAAACCTTATTTATAGTAATAGTTTGCCGGAAGATATTGTATTTGATCTTTATAAAACACCATTTGATAAAACTAAAGTTTGTTTAAATACCTATCAAGACGAGGGGTGGTTTATTAATCAAGACGTCCCAGCATTGAAAAAATTTCATCAAGATTCAGGCTTCATGTATGAAGTAGTTGATTTTTCTAAACATCATGCCCGTAGTGTGGAGAAAATATTTTTTATTGGAAAAACACCGGAAGATTTAATTGAAGTAGAAAAATATTTACGTGAACATTTTGGCGATAAAACAACTATTGTTTATTCCGCATTAGCATGTTTGGAAGTGATGAACAAAAATGTTTCCAAAGGTGAAGCTTTAAGACATGTGTTAGAACAACGAGATTACGGTTTGGAAAACTGTATCGCTTTTGGAGATGGGATGAATGATGTGGAAATGCTTTCCAGTGTTGGGAAAGGCTGTATCATGGAAAATGCTGATAAACGCTTGAAACAGGCTTGTCCGGAATTAGAGCAAATCGGTTCAAATCAAAATGAGTCAGTCGCAAAATATCTTCAACTTCAATTCGGAATTAAATAATGCTCCAAGCCATGTTATGTATTAGTTGCGGCGCAATATTTGGTGCTTTAGGAAGATGGGGATTAACTTATAGCTTTAATTCACTCTTTTCTACCTTTGCTTTTGGAACCTTACTTGTTAATCTTATCGGTTGTTTTTTGATAGGTATGTTGATGGCACTTTTCTGGCAATATCCACAAGTTAATGATTTATGGAAATTGTTTCTAGTGACCGGTTTTCTTGGTGCGTTTACTACATTCTCGTCTTTTTCGATTGAAGTGATTGAGCTTTTAATGTCAGACAAATGGGTTGGTGCACTTAGCGTTATTGCTTTCCATTTAATAGGTGGACTAATGAGTACGACGCTAGGTATTTTATTGTATAAACTACTATTTAGGTCTTAGGTTAGAAATTTTCTTCAGAAGTAGAATTGATAAGAGCGGCAAAATCTTCATTGTAAAATTTATGAAAAAGCATATATTACCAGTCTTTTACTAACTTCAATTTGTTTTTTTGAAAACACTTTTTTCTTGTATTTCCTTACGAAGATCGAGTTCACGATACATACTCTCGGTCTGTGAATTAAGATATACTTTTTCCATAAAAAGTGCGGTCAAAATCTAAAAAGAAATTTGACCACACTTAATTTATTTTAAATCTTATAATTCATCTGAAGAATTATCTTCAGATTGTTCAATATCAGCCATTAATGATTGTTCAGGATTTGCAACTAATTCGGCACGAAGTTTGGTTTCTAATTCTTCTGCTTTTTCTGCATTTTCACGTAACCATTTCATTGCATTTGCCTTACCTTGACCAATTTTCTCACCGTTGTAGGCATACCACGCACCGGATTTATCTACAAGTTTATGCTTTACGCCTAACTCTATTAATTCGCCCATTTTTGAAATGCCTTCTCCGTAAAGGATTTGGAAATCAACTTGGCGGAATGGTGCAGCAAGTTTATTTTTCACTACTTTTACTTTTGTTTCGTTACCAATGATTTCTTCACCGTCTTTTACTGAGCCTGTGCGACGAATGTCTAAGCGAACGGAAGAATAGAATTTAAGCGCATTACCGCCGGTTGTAGTTTCTGGGTTGCCAAACATCACCCCGATTTTCATGCGAATTTGGTTAATAAAGATTACCAAACAGTTGGCTGTTTTAATTTGACCGGTCAGTTTACGTAATGCTTGAGACATTAGGCGTGCTTGTAAGCCCATATGGGAGTCCCCCATATCACCTTCAATTTCAGCTTTTGGCGTAAGAGCAGCGACAGAGTCTACAATAATAACATCAACAGCACCTGATCGTACAAGAGCATCACAAATTTCTAATGCTTGTTCACCATGATCAGGTTGGGATACTAATAATTCTTTTACGTCCACACCTAATTTTGCGGCATAGATAGGGTCGAGCGCATGTTCTGCGTCAATGAACGCACAGGTCTTACCTGCTTTTTGTGCTTGTGCAATTACAGATAACGTAAGGGTTGTTTTGCCGGAAGATTCTGGACCAAAGATCTCAACAATACGTCCCATAGGTAAACCTCCAATACCTAATGCGACATCTAAGCCAATTGAGCCTGTTGAAATCGATTCTACATCTAAGGTTTTGGTATCGCCTAATTTCATGATAGAGCCTTTACCAAATTGTTTTTCGATTTGTCCTAACGCTGCAGCAAGTGCCTTTTGTTTTTCTTCGTGAGTGGTCATTTTTTACCTTTTATATCACCTAATCATTTTAAAATTGTATCTGTTGTTGATGTAGAGTATCAAGTGAAATTTTGGCTGTTGTGGATAAATATAATGGGGAGAAAAGAGCAAAACCGGTGTTTATAAAAACGTTTTACTTGTGATACTTAATAAGTTTGGATTTTTGTATAAAGAATCTTCGTAAATATAAATCACTTAGGTTTTTTTTGACATCTAAAGGAAATAGGAAGCTTGTAAATTAATTTGCTGAAATTTATTTTATTTGTTTTCTGTAGGAGATTTTTCAAAGTCTCTATGTTTCCTAAGTGCAAAGTTATTACATGAAATCTATTGTTATACTATTATATTTTTTACAATAAATTTAAAACTTACGATCTATGTCACAGATTTATAAGTAAATTATTTCAATTTGGTAAATCTGATGTTATAAAGATGGGTAGGCTTGTTTATTTATGAATAACTACAGTTGAATCCTGGAGGACTTATGACAATATTAAATGTTAAAGATAAACATGTTGATGAGCTTTGCATGATGATTAATGAGTTAATTGGAAATGTGGCATCAAAGAATTTGTTTACTGGTTATGGGTTATTTTACAATGAGAAACTTATGTTCGGTTTATGCTTGAATGGAAAGTTTTATCTTCAGGCAAAAGATGACCTATCTAGTCAATTAGTAAATTCAGGGTGTGTAGCTTTCACAAAAAATGAAACTGATGCTAAGTTTGTTTTGTCGGACTACTATTGCCTTACCAATGATATTCTGAGTGACAGGCTTTTATTACGTAAGTTGCTTATGCTTTCTATTAAACAAATTCAGGATAGAAAGAATGAGATCGCATTATCAAAAGCCAATCGCTTGAAAGATCTCCCTAACCTCTCTATAAAGTATGAGAGAATGTTAAAAAAGGTTGGTATTCATGATGTCAAAACACTAAAGATAGTGGGCGCTGAGAATGCGATTGTCAGGCTAAGGAAATCTGGGATACCTGCTACGTTAAATACTTATTGGAAGTTAGCTTGTGCATTACTGAACAAAAATAGCGAAATGTTAAATAGACAACAAAAAGAAATACTACTAAGGAAATTAAATGAAGTTTTATATGAAGCTGGATTTAGAAGATATAGAAAGATTGATGATGAATAAAAATTAATCTTTTAAATAAAAAATCTAAAAAACTCATTGCAAAGTATTTTTTAATGCCTATAATACGCAGCACACAACGACGCGCTGTTG
>NZ_MLHG01000012.1 GCF_001998825.1 Rodentibacter mrazii | reverse complement strand
TTCCTGTATTAATCTATATCCTTCAAATCCGTTATCCGGATAAGGAATAAGTGATTCATTTTTATCAAAGCCTATCGAACTAATGATACCAAGAGGAAGATGAATTAACTTATCTCCTGATTTTACATAAATTTTTGTTAAATAATTAAAAAGCCATTGATAACAAGTCAATGCGCTATAATCACTACCCGAGAGATAAAACGATAATTCATCACATTGTAATGATGAAAAGTCACCATCTGTTATATTTTCTAAATCTAATTCAATTATCGCCGACTCAGTACCGGATGTACCATTTACATGGTTTAAAACTAATGGATAAACAGCAACATCCATCGTTGTTTGAAATTGACAAGCTGTACCGTCAACAGGTTTTGATGAAACAAACGTCCCCTTTGGTATAACATGCTTTGTACTGATTGCTCTTTCTTTCGGTTGAAAATTTAATATTGCACAACTAGGTAAAGGACGAAGATAATTTGGCCAAAGAAGCTGAATCATAGATTGAGTAATCTCTGGTAAATTATCTTTTAATTTTTCTTTTAAACGAGCTGTCAAAAATGCAAAAGATTCAATAATTCTTTCGGCTTCAGGATCAATTATGTCATCAGATAAAAAACGGGATAAATGTGGATAGCTCTTTGAAAAATGCTGACCATCTTTTTTAAGAAAATCTAATTCAGCTCTAAAAAACTCTTTCAAAGACATCTACACAACCTTAAATTTCTTATTTGAACTATCAAGAATAATATTTAACTCGGTTAGTTCATTTTTTTGCCTTAATAACACAATACAAGTGATTCGGAAATTAAGTTGAAGTACATCATATATATTGGGAATATATTCTATTCTTGTTATCCGAACTCTAGGTTCATAACGATCCAAACTTGATCGAATATCTGAAATAATGGTCTGACTCAAGCTATGCGTTGTCGCAGTTGCGTCATTAAAGTCTTTTAAACCAAAATCGGGTGCACATAACGTACACCCTTCTTTTGAATTTAGTACTAGTTCTATGTTCTTTTTTATTGAACGGATTAAATCACTAACAATTTCAGCCTCAGTCTTTCGCTTAATGACATCAATATTTTGTGGTGCTGCTTTAATCCTATCCCAAAATCCCATAAAAATAACTACTTGTTATTATCAATATCTAATCGACCAACAAGGGAGAGATCAAAGCTAGCTCCCATGTATTTAAAGTGCGGTCGAACTGATAAAGAAACCTTATACCAACCTGGTTCACCTGCCACATCCGAAACTTCAACTTTCGCAGAACGTAAGGGACGACGACTACGAACTTCCGAAGGTGGGTTCTCCTGATCAGAAACATACTGCTTCAACCATACATTTAATTCTCTTTCAAGATCTTGACGTTCTTTCCAAGAACCAATTTGTTCACGTTGTAACACTTTTAAGTAGTGTGCCAAGCGGTTAACAATGAACATATAAGGGAGCTGTGTACCAAGTTTATAATTTGTTTCTGCCGCTTTCCCTTCTTCTGTGTTAGGGAATTTTTTAGGTTTTTGTACAGAATTTGCAGAGAAAAACGCAGCATTATCACTTCCTTTACGCATCGTTAAAGGGATAAATCCCTCATCTGCCAATTCAAATTCTTTACGATCTGTAATCAATACTTCTGTTGGTATTTTAGCTTGAAGTTGACCAAATGACTCAAATAAATGCACTGGAAGATCTTCAACAGTACCGCCACTTTGCGGACCAATAATATTTGGACACCAACGATATTTAGCAAAACTATCTGTAACTTTTGAAGCCATTAAGAATGCAACATTACTCCACAAATAGTTATCATGTTTACCATTAATACCTTCTTGGTAATTAAAGGTTTTAACCGGATTTTCAATAGGATCATAAGGTAAACGAGATAAAAAACGAGGCATAGTTAATGCCAAATATTTCGAATCCTCAGACTCTCTTAAAGATCGCCATTTTGCATAACGAGGTCCCTCAAAAATATCTTTGACTTCTTTAATTTCAGATAAAGAGGCATAACTATCTAAGCCAAAAAACTCTGGACCTGCTGCAGAAATAAACGGCGCATGAGACATCGCTCCAACAGAAGATACATATTGTAATAATTTGATGTCTGGAGCAGATGGGGTAAACGTATAATTTCCTACAATCGCAGCAACCGGCTCTCCACCAAATTGACCATAATTAGCAGAATAAACATGCTTATATAAACCACTTTGTGTTATATCAGTTGCATATTCAAAATCATCAAGTAGTTCTTCTTTACTGACATTTAATACTTCAATTTTGATGTTTTCACGAAAATCTGTGCGATCAACAAGCAACTTTAAACCACGCCACGCAGATTCCATTTCTTGAAATTTATCATTGTGGAGGATTTCATCTACTTGATTACTAATCTTTTCATCAAGACGAACAATCATTTCATCGATTAATGTTTTATTCACAACAGTGTCCGTGCTATCTGATTTCAGCATTTCAGAAATGAACTCTGCAATACCACGTTGTGCAATACTATAATCTTCATTTTCCGGTTTAAAACGAGTTTGCTCCATCACCTGATCAAGTAAACTTGTTGTCTGAACGTTCTTCTCAGTCTGTGCAGTTTGATTTTTAGCAACCATAGCCTTACCTTATTCTTTTTCTAAAATGATAGCCAACTCTTTTTCCAATGATTCTCTTGCGTTTGGATCAGCAATAAGCTCTTGTAATTTATTTCTAAATGCAGGAATATTTCCCATTGGTCCTTTTAAGGCAAGTAGTGCTTCACGCAATTCTAGAAGTTTATTCAGTTGTGGAACTTGCTTCGCAATATTATCCGGTGAGAAATCAGCCATACTTTCAATTTTAAGGCTCACACCAATATCTTGATTTTCAGCATTTTCTTCCAAGCGATTTGGCACAGCCACATCAATACTAAGATTTGATTGTTTCATTACTGCATCAAAATTGTGTTTATCAACAGAAACGGTTTCTCTTTCTTCTAAGCTTAACTCTTCAACAGAACCTTTAAAGTCTCCGGTTACAAGAAGTTTCAGAGGTAATTCAACTTCATCAGTCTGCCCCTCTGTAGCGGGTGTGTACTTAATATTGATTCGCTCTTTTGGTGCGACAGAACCTGTTTTTGACATATAAAACCCTCTTCAAAATTAAACTGTTTTCTGACTTTTACTAAAAACAGTGGTATAAAATTATCCAGATTATAAAAAATCCCTTTGGCTAAATCAATGCCATAAAGCAATATAAATATAAGATGAACCTTACACATTTTATACATTGTCTTCACTTTTTTCTTCTAACTAAACAATAAAAACACTCAATTACTTGAGAAAATTTCATCATTTTAGTTTAGAATGTGCAAATTACACTTTACAAACAGGAGAAAATATGTCAATTCGTCGCGTGATTGTGATTGGAGACAGAACCACTCACGGTGGAACAGTCCTACAAGGGTCGCACTCTATGACAGCGGGAGGTAAGAATATTGCTTTACAAGGCGATCTTGTTGCGTGTCCTCTGTGCAAAGGCAATTTTCCTATTACCGAAAGTTCATCAAAAATGTCGGCAAATGGCAGAGGGATCGCATTAGAGGGAATGAAAACCGCTTGTGACGCAGAGCTTATTGCCTCTCAATCGCTTGTTAAAGCAGAAGAATAATTTCAAACGTTAAACTTACATAAAACGTATTTAATAGGAATCTCTAAATGGCAGCACAATCTGATTATCGCTACAGCCTAACGGTAAATGGCACTACCCAATTCGATGTTATTCGTTTCGTTTTAAGAGAACAACTATCGAGTTTGTTCTGCCTTGAGCTTGAAATCGCAAGTTTTGGAGCCGAACCTGATTTTCTCACCATTATCGACCACAATGCCACACTCACTTTTTGGCAAGGCGAGCAAGCCGTTCGTCATGTGAATGGTATTGTAACGGGCTTTAATCAAGGGGAAACCGGCTTTTCCCGTACACGTTATCACATGGTAATTGAACCTTCTCTCTGCCGTGCCAATTTGCAAACCGATTTACGTATTTTTCAGCAACAAGACAGTCAAAAGATCATTGAAACCCTACTTCAAAAAAACTATACGTATCAAAGCCGGTTTCATCTACAAACGCCCTATTGGACCCGGGAATACTGCGTACAATACCGCGAAACCGATTTAAACTTTATCGAACGCCTAGCCGCAGAAGAAGGCTCCTACTATTATTTTGAACATACCGAAGATAGTCACACTCTCCACTTTTCTAACGATACCGCCCTCTCCCTAAAAAAAGGTGACTTGATTTATAACGCCATGCCTGCCGGTGAACGTCCTGAAGCAGCAGTATGGCGTTGGACCTACGAAGAAAAACTCACCTCAACCCTCCAAACCTTACGAGACTACACTTTCACTAACCCTCGCTATAATCAAGAACACCAATCTATGGTGCAAGGCGCAAATGTATTGGGAGAACCCCGTCAAGGGCGCTATGAGCGTTATGACTATCCGGGACGTTATAAACGTGATGCACAAGGCAGACCTTTTACCCAATACCGTTTAGACTATGAACGCCGTGAATCCGAACTCGCCTTTGCCCACAGTGATGATTTACGCGTTCAGCCCGGCTATGTGTTTGGCTTAACCGGTCATACCCGTGATGCTTTTAATCGTGATTGGCTCATTGTGAGTGTGGACCATTACGGGTGGCAACCCGGCGTATTGGAAGAAGAAGCAGGTGAAGACGGCAATCGCTATGAAAACCACATTAAACTCATTCCAAGCACCACCCAATGGCGTCCGACTCCCCAACCCCGACCGGTGGTTGAAGGGGCGCAGATGGCTCATGTGGTCGGTCCTGCCGATGAAGAGATTTACTGTGATGAATGGGGACGGGTGAAAGTCCAATTCCCTTGGGACCGGGAAGGACAAAACAACGAACACAGCTCTTGTTGGATTCGGGTCAGTCAAGGCTGGGCGGGCGCTCAGTTCGGGCATATTGCCATTCCCCGTATCGGGCATGAAGTCATTGTCGATTTCTTAGAAGGCGACCCGGACCAACCGGTGATTACCGGTCGGACCTATCACAGCACCACCGAACCGCCTTATGCCTTACCCGAACATAAAACCCGTATGACCATTAAATCCAAAACCCATAAAGGCAATGGCTTTAACGAACTGCGTTTTGAAGATGAAAATGGTAAAGAGGAAGTCTTTATTCATGCAGAACGGGACCAAAATAATGTGGTGAAAAATGATGAGACCACCCAAATCGGTCACGACCGTGCCGAACAGGTGGGACATGATGAAACCATCCACATCGGCAACAACCGCACGGAAACCGTCGGGCAAGATGAATCCTTAACCGTCGGGCGTGACCAAGCCAATAAAATCAATCGGAATCGGATGACCAAGATTGAAAAAGATGAGGTGCTCAATATTGGTAACCATCTCGCCATGGATGTCTATGCAAACCAAGAGGCAACAACCGGTCGGGACTATAAACATATTGTTCAACGCAAAGCACAACTTGAAGTGGGGCAATTATTAAAGCATCACACCAAACATGCCAAGATGGACGCAGAGACTAAAATGCGTCTTGCCGGTCCCGGTGGGACCATTATCATTGACGGCAAAGGGATTACCCTTAAAGGCAAAGTCACCGTCAAAGGCGATTTAGTCACCACCGGCGGTGCACCGGATAAAATTGAAACCCTTTCTTTTTTAGCCAATGAGGGTGAAGGACTTTGTCAGGTATGTGAAGCCATGAAAAATAAGAAAAAAGCTGAGAAAAACTAAGCTGTTTAATCGTGAGGTTAAAGTGCGGTCAATTGATAGGGTATTTTTTTATTTAAAACAATGCGAAAATCTACCGCACTTTAACATTCATTTTCATTCCCAAACCAAACACAAATTATCACCATGCTAATCAACGACCCGATACCCCAACCCCCACCACAAATCCGGCTGACCCATTATCATCTAGCCCGACACAACAACCCATCCTCACACGCACGGCATTCCTGCTTTGTCTTGCCGAAAATACCGAGGATTATTACCGACAAATTCACGCTTACCTTGACGAAAACCAACTTGACGGACAGGCACAACTCGCCCCGCTCCCCATTCAAATCTGGTTCACCCGACACGGTTTTGACGCCAAACCTTGGCGTGCGGCACAACAGATTTTAATAAGTACTCCTCTACTCTGTTTATATACGCAAGAGGAAGCCGAACAACACGGACAAGATGTTGAATCCTATCTCAATCAACATTCCGTACACTTTACTCCCTTTACCGAGTTTATTGCGCCTACTGTATTGCCTGATGAAGTGTGGTCAAGTTTCTTTGCGGATTTTGAAGGGTTGGGTGAATATCATCACATTCTGAATCAAGCGGCTCATAAAAAAGAGAGGGAAAGGGAAAAAGAAAGAGAAGAAAGCAAAAGAAAAGAAGCGCAAGAAAAACAAAAGGAAACGCCCCCTCAAAATCCACCGCACTTTTACGCCGTAGTCGATTGCGCCAAAGCTGTCAGCTTTCCTTCACGATTGGAATCTGCCGGACGGCTTGAAAACCTCTATACCGGCAAAGTCGGGCAAATGCTTGAAGACCAAGCCCCTTACCTGTTGGAATTTGACCCATACCAACAAGAAACCGTAGCATTCTTACAACGTCTTTTCCGCAAAGCCGACAGCAAAGTATTCAGCCATTGGGCGATTAATCCGGTGATTTTTATTAAAAGCCGAAAATCTTTTGATGAGGTTTATCACCACCTACGAAAATGGACACATCTTTACGACCCCAAAGCAGAAAAATGGTACTTCTTCCGATTTTACGACCCATTGGTCCTCAATCGTTATCTACCACAACTGACCCATTATCCCGCCCGGTTGGCCGCACTATTTGGGGTGAAAACCGACATAAAAGAAAACGGGCTGGCAGAAAAAGACGACACAACACCGACAAACCCAACACAAGAACAAATCATTGAAGCCTTTGGATTGCGGGTGGAAGAAGAGTTTATTTGGTTTAATTTAAACCCGTTACCAGAAAATACACAACCTGTGAAGATTGAGTTAGGAGAAGTGGAGCGGAAGGCTTTTGAACAACTATCTTGGGAAAAATTAAGTAAAAAATTGATTACTATGTTACTTCCTTATTTTCCTGAAGTTTCTGAATCTCAAGCGCAAGGTTGGTTGAATGAATATAAACAAAGCCGAACTCTTACAGAAAATATATCGGAAAGGGAATATTGGACGTATTTAAGTGGTCGCGCTATTGCAGAAGAGAAAGGATTGGATTATTTTGAATTGCTGTTGCAACATCAATCAGAAAGCGGACACCGACATCTTAATGCAGTACAATCATTATTAGATAAATTAATTTAAAGTAAAACATTTATGGAAAACAGTAAAAAAGAAAGCTCAACGCCAAGAAAAGACTTGGGTCTATTAAAAGAAGAAGCTAAAAAGCTTTCAATAACCAACAATAAATGTGAACTACCTTTGATTCCCATTTATCCTGTTCGCTATGCTTTAAGTGGGTATTATTTAGACTCAGCTCAAGCATCGCTAAAAAATAATGGACTAGAAACAACATCTAATATTGCAGATATACTTCGTCCTGACTCAATGCGCAGAGGAAGAATTCACCAACTCCAACAGTTACGTCAAGGATATGTTTATATCTATTCTCCTACGTCTCACCAAGCCGTTGCAACAGATAAAAATAATAAATGGCTGGTATTCCGTTATGTCCCCCACTCTGACGATATAAATAGTCGCAGTGTCATTATGGAAGAAGATAAAAACAGTAAAACCGTCAATTTTAAATTCATTATCTATCAATGGGGAGATAAAGGTGCAAATGGAGAATGGAAACAAATGACTGTTCAAGGATTACCACTTGCAACGGATACCGTATTTGTCGATAAAACCCAGCAATGGGTTTATATGGCGTATAGTGAATATCAGTGGTCGGCTGAAATGTTTGAGCGTTTAGAAGCAGACGAAAAAATTCGCCAATCTATGATGACAAAAGTCAATGTTGATTCAAAAGAAAAAACCAAAAACAGTGCGCCTTTTGAAATGTTATCTGACTTGGTCGTGGAATTTACCAATGATCAAACATTGATAAACATTGGCAAGAATGCCTTTACCGGCATCCAAAAAGCATTTAAAACCCCAACACTATGTGGCGAACAAGAAAAAGGCTTAGTGGTTGCATTGGAAGATACCATCGGTGAAATGCGGGAATTACAAGATATTTTATATAAACTTGTCGATGCCAAAACGACTTACTATGAAGAATATTCATATCCCCTCACTATTGGTCATCTTATCGATCCTAAAGTTGTCTATGATGTTCAAGGTAAGAAATTTCCACTTGAGAACAACCAACGAATTATTGAACAACCCGGCGTAAGAAAGGTGCTATCAAAAGATTTTGGTCAATATACAAAATTAGTTGCCGATAGCTATCATCGATTTGATGTGCCAAGAAAAGCCATTATAGAACAACTGTCACAATTAAAACGGCGTGAACCGTTACGTGTTTTATTAACCGAGTTAATGCCCTCACTCCTTAAAAAACTCAATCCTGCCCCTGAAAACACTGCCGGATTAGACCGCACTTCTTATGTTTTTTGTCGGACCGTTGCAGATATTTGTATAGGGTTAGAAAGTAGCCCGGAAGGAGAGAAGGAGTTAGAAACATTATTTACTGCACCGGAAGCATCCAATGGCTCAATTAGTGGTGATACCTATCGAAAATCAATGAAAGAAGCCTTTGATGCCATATTCGGCGCGACAGAATCCATCAAAGATTTTTCACATCGAATAAATAATCTAAAACGCTTTTTCTCTTCAATGGATAGCGTGCTTACTTTTGTCGGAAATACCCTTATAAAAATTTGACTCAGAGAAGGAAAATGTGTCATAGACCGCTCTAAAATCCTATCTACCTATGGTTTTCTGACAATGCGCGGCAACCCCGAAGCCATGTTTATGGGATTACAAAAAAGCTTACTCACGCGTTTGGAGACACAAGCGAGGGCTGATAACATCACGCGAAAAACACGTCAAAAAGCCCTTTCCCAAATCCAGACTAAAGTCAGAGAGGAAAAAAGAGCTTGGCTTGCCGATTTTGAAGCCTATGAACAACAAGTGGAAAAATTACAAAACTCAAAACGATTCATTGGTGTACTGGCGACATTTAATGGTATTCGCTCCCTCGGAAGCTATGACCTGACCAATAAAGACATCAGTAAAACAAAATTAGGAAAAATGGCTCAAAATGAGTATCTCCAACGGGTATCTTCAATTCTTGATATCGCCATTGGCACCTCAGATGTTGCCTATGGTTTAGGTCTTATCCAAAATCCCGGTGCCACCGTTCCTTTTTCTAAAGCCGCTAAACTTCCTGGAGGAACCTTAAGAGCGCTGGGTACAAATGTTCGTGCCTATGCTTATTTGGGTGGGGGAATTGTTGTCGGCATCCTCGCTGCCTTCATTGCATTAGGCGACCTTGCCGAAGCCATAGACAGTGGCGACACTGCCTCCATTATAGGCAGCTCATTAGTTTTAACCGGTTCTATTGTCGGCGTGACGGCAAGTGCACTCGGTTCTTTCGCGGCTTTTTCCGGTATGCTTGCCCTTGGCATTGCAGGGGCGATTGCGCTGGTATTAATTTTAGTGGGGAGCGTTATTTTTACCTATTGGGGAAAATCAAAATTAGCCCTTTGGGTTGAGCGTGGTTTTTGGGGGCATGGAGATAATTATTATTACTGGGCAAACGAAAAAAGAGCAGAATATATCAGCGAACAAATTGAAGATTCAAAAATTCTTTCACATCAAAATTCAATCACTGAATTATCATCAATAAATGATATGACATTACTACATATAACTGATATATCAATGAAATCATTAACTCTATTGCGATACATAAAGATAAAAAATGGTTTTGATGAAGAGCTCTATGATTACTTTATCCAACACGGATTACAAATCACTCACTCCAATGACATAATTACAATCACCTATGCGAAATTTACAAAATCAATCCCAACCCCGGCTAATTTAAAAATATATTGCCGTGAGTTCCCCGGAAAGGGGAAAAATGTGGTTGATTTTTTATCATCAAGGAATGAATGTCCGATTTTCATTATCCGAGAATGGCATCACCTCCGATTCTTTTACGGTTCATGTTACCTTCACCAATAATGAAGGTGATAGCATAAACAAACTTTATCAAAGTGAGGGGTTTAAGAAATACCTAAACCAACAATATGAAAAAACAATAAAAACGGCAGAAGAATTAGGAGTAGAATAATGTTTCATCCAATAAATAAAAGGTTACAAGCTGCACTTCGCCGTTGTGTTGTCAAGATCGATGAAAACACCATTGAGCTGAAAGAGCGTAAAGGCATCTTTTTTAAATTAGCCTTTATTATAATTACAATAGCCTCTGTTTATATTGACTTTATCGATCCCACATATAGACGTAACACATGGGAAAGTTTACAGTTTACTTTTCAGCCTGAAACCAGATTCCAAAAGGAATGGTTGTCTGCAGCCGATATTACTAGACCAGGATATACAAGACATGGTAGAACGAAAGAAGAATATTTTGCCGGAATGTGGAATCGCCACAAACATGAAGTTTGGAAAGGTTATTACTATGTTGGTAAATGCCTCCTCCTTTTTTTTATTCTGCTTAGACCCGCTAAAAAACGGGTGCGTTTCGACAGAAAAAACGGCATCGTTTATACCTATGTCGGCAAAAAGTTTTATATTACCGAACTCAATAAACTCATGCGCCCGTTTCCGGAATATATTTCTGCCGTTAATGCTACGCTATTTATTTGGGTGCATCCTTATCGCAACAAAGGCACCGGCACCCCTTGCTTTAGAGGTCCGAAAATTGCCGTCATCGATCGTTCTGCCTGGCTCCCTATGCTAGGGATCACATTGTTACCTTTTTTAAAAGAGGAGTTCGTCAAATTTAATACAGTCCCCTATTTGAAAAAAGTCTTAGTGGATTTTATGAACCCTGAAACGCCGCAGGAACGCATTGATGAAATCCTGAACACGATAAGCGGAAGAAAAGGTATTTTCGAATGGATATTTAATTTGATGTTCAACTGGATTGAGGGCGGGTTATATTGCAACAAATTGCCTAAACAAGCCTTTTTAGAAGAAAAAATTCACCACTATTTCAAAGAAGAATCCCCTAAAATCGAGGGATTGCCTTCTTTCCGACACGCAATAGATTTTGATTCATTGAGAGAACAAATTAAAGGCAACCTGATTATCAGCGTTGAAGAAAATCGACAAATGGGCTATCGGGTGCCTTGCCCTAATCTCTTTGAATACCCAAGAGACTTTTCTTTACATGCCAGCCGATTACTGGGGTCGAGAGGCAACATTCAAGACGAAACCAATACACCACCTGAAGAATTAGAAAAACTTCGTGGCAAGAAAAAACGGAAAAAGAGAAAATAACTCTACTGTAGGGACACACGTAGTGTGTCCCTACATTTTAAAATGACTGCTTTTGTGCATTTCTCCATAACAGCGGAAAATAGAAAGAGAAACGACCGCACTTTGAGCAAATGCGGTCGTTTTTTATGGCATTTTGTACTAGTTAAGCCAGAAAAGATAAGCAAATGTCGCAATCACAAAGACACAAACAATATTAAGTACGATACCGGCTCGCACCATTTCACTTTGTTTGACCTGACCGCTACCAAATACAATGGCATTTGGCGGTGTTGCCACCGGCAACATAAATGCACAGGACGCGCCTAATCCGATAATTAATGCAAGACCGATCTCCGGAACTCCCAAGGACTGGGCGATAGAAATAAAGATTGGTACGAGCAATGCAGCACTGGCAGTATTGGATGTAAATTCCGTTAAGAAAATGATAAAAGCTGCAACCAATAAACCAATAAAATAATAATTCTGCCCTTGCACCAAGAAGACAATGCCGTCTGCGAGAATTTTACTTGCACCGGAATCTTTCAATACTGAACTTAATGTTAAACCACCGCCAAAGAGCATTAACACCCCCCAATCGGTGTTCTCTTGGATTTGTTTCCAACTCGCCACACCTGTTGCACAGATAATAATTGCTGCAAGCAACGCCACAACGCTGTCAAAGCTCGCAACGTTTTTTGTCAAACCCAAAAAGCCCGAAATGAACGGATTAATTTTGCTGCTAAATACCCAACACAGAGCGATAAAGACGAAAATCGTCAAAGTTAAAACCCGTTGTGGGTTCATCTCAATTTTTTCAAAAGACTGTTCAAAACGTTTGTTAAGTTTAGGTCTGAATACAATGAAAAGTGTGCCGATCATTAAAGGCAATAAGATCAACATAATTGGCAAGCCGTACCAGAGCCAATCTGAGAAAGTAAGGTGTAGGTTACTTGCAACAATCGCATTTGGCGGACTACCGACCAGTGTTCCCATTCCGCCAATACTTGCGCTATAGGCGATCCCTAACAGGACGAACACATAAGTATTATGTTCTTTTTCACGATCCATATTACTTAAAATACCCATTGCGAGCGGTAACATCATTGCTGCGGTTGCCGTATTGCTCATCCACATAGAGAGGAAGGCGGTGATCAAAAAGAGGTAAATTACAGCAACAAAAAGATTACCATTGGCGAGCGCCATAATTTTATTGGCAATCATTCTATCCAGCTTTTGCATATGCAATGCCGTAGCCAATGCAAATCCACCAAAGAATAAGAAAATAGTAGGGTCGGAAAAAGTCGCAAGAGCCTGCTTTGTCGTAACCAGATCTAATGCAATGCCCAGTAATGGAACAAGCAATGCGGTAATAGTTACATGTAACGCTTCACTTAACCAAAGTACTGCGATAAACCCCAGTAATGCAAGTCCTGCATTTTCTTTAGGTGAAAAAGGTAAAAATTTTAACAAAACAAAAAACAGCACAATATCCGCAAGGAATATAATGCCGTTTTTATGTATTTTAAGTGAAGATGTTGTGCTCATGAAATCCCCCACATTTTTGTAAATCAAATGAACGAAATAATGTTAAAGGAATGTCATAAACTTGCAACGAGCAAAATTAAAAAGTGTGATCAAGTGCAAAAAAATTAAACAAAAAAAGTGCGGTTATTTTTTTACCGCACTTTAAATTTTATTTATTCTTCCTCAAAATCTTTTAGATCGAGAGGTTCTTGGGAAAGAATGATACCGGTAAGATCCGCATAAATATAATCTTCAGGGAAGAAGGTTACGCCTCCAAAATTCACGGGAATATCGGTTTCACCGATGTTATTTTCATCGGCACTGACGGGAATTGGTGCCAGTGCATGAATACCAATATCGATATTTTCAAGTTGTTGGATTTGGCGAATCGCACCGTAAACAATAATGCCTTCCCAGCCGTTATCTGCTGCAAGTTGGGCGAGTTCGGCATCAACCAATCCTCGACGCACGGCTCCACCTCCGTCAATAACCAATACACGCCCTTCGCCGTTTTCTTCTAATACTTCAGCGATGAGTCCGTTATTTTCAAAGCATTTCACCGTTGTGACTTTACCATAAAAGTGATTTACGCCACCGAAACTAGAAAAAATGGGTTCTACTACATCTACTTGATCAGCGTAAAGATCGCAAAGTTCTGAAGTATCAATAAACATAAATTTCCCCTATTAAAATTTTGAGATCATGTCTAGTATATGCCGATTTAGCCGATAAGCAAGCCCAAACTAAAAAGCATATTGACGAATAATGAAATCATTGACATCTGTGCAAGCATTGGGCGTAATGTGCCGGGCTCTTGGCTACGATAGACAAAAATTGCATGTTTTATAAGTAATGGAAAGGCAAGTAAGAATAGATAATTTGTCCAAGAGGTTGCGGAGGTAATGGCAAAAATGAAATAACATAATGCTGCGGTGCTTAATAAAATGCAGTGATAGACACGTCCTTTATGTGCCCCTAAACGTACAGCTAACGTATTTTTCCCCGCTTTGGCATCTTGTTCAATATCCCGTAAGTTATTAATGTTTAGCACGGCACCGGCTAATAAACCTGAGCCGATCGCCGGCAGAAGAATTTTGCTGTCGATACTATGCGTTTGTAAATAGTAGGTTCCGCCCACACCAAGCAAACCAAAAAACAGTAAAACGGAAATATCCCCTAATCCCATATAACCATAGGGTTTGGTTCCCACTGTGTAAGTAATCGCAGCGATAATGGCTAAAATCCCCAGTCCTGCAAAAGTTAATAAATCAGAAAGATTTTCGTAAGCAATGCCGATAAGTAAACTACCGGAAATAAAACTTGTCACAGCCATTAAAATTAAACCCCATTTCAATTCAATAGCTGAAATTCCTCCTTTTTGAATGCCACGTAATGGTCCGATGCGTTCTTGGGTGTCCGAACCTTTTTGATGATCACCATAGTCATTGGCAAAATTTGAAAGAACTTGTAATAAGATCGTCGTCAGTAAACAAAGAACCATAACCCAATAATCAAATTTTTCCGGATTTGCCCAATAACCTAAAGCCGAACCGGTGAAGATTGATGCTAATGCTAGGGGCAAGGTTTTCGGACGGGCCGTTTCCCACCACATTTTTAGTTTTCCATTTATCATTTTTTTTGACTGCACTTTTGATTACAATAAGTGGCGTATTCTACAATAATCTTAAATATTTATGAATGATTTAACCTTATCGCCCATTGCGATTATTCACACGCCCTATAAAGAAAAATTTTCTGTACCGCGTCAGCCGGATTTAGTGCAAGACGGGGTTGGTATTGTGGAATTGCTTCCGCCTTATAACTCACCGGAGGCGGTGCGTGGTTTGGAAAAATTTAGCCATCTTTGGTTAATTTTTCAGTTTGATCAAATTCAGCAAGGCAAATGGCAGCCCACAGTAAGACCTCCTCGTTTAGGCGGAAATCAACGGGTAGGTGTGTTTGCTTCACGGGCGACCCATCGCCCGAATCCGCTCGGTTTATCGAAAGTAGCATTACGAAAGGTAGAATGTATTAATGGCAAAGTATTTTTACATTTAGGGGCTGTGGATTTGGTGGATGGCACGCCGATTTTCGATATTAAGCCTTATATTGCTTATGCTGATAGTGAACCCAAGGCGCAATCAAGCTTTGCGCAAGAAAAGCCATTGTTAAAACTTCAGGTGGAATTTACCGAACATGCTCAAAGTGCAGTCAAAAAATTGGAAGAAAAAAGACCGCACTTAAGGCGTTTTATTCGTGAAGTTATCGAACAGGATCCGCGTCCTGCCTATCAACGTGGTAAGCCGAGCGAACGCATTTACGGCATTAGCCTTTACGATTTTAATATAAAGTGGCAGATTAAAGCGGGAATGGTGGATGTGGTTGAAATATTGGATATTGAAAAAATAAAGTAGGGTAATCCATTTTGAAGCTCGGTAGGAATACCCTGTTTTATTTTATTGCTTTCTATGCAGGAAATTATTGATCCTCCGGTAGCGCATTGAGTACGGCTTTGACCAATGTTGCCAACGGAATGGCAAAAAATACGCCCCAGAATCCCCATAAACCGCCAAAAATAAGGACAGATATAATGATAATTAGGGGGTGTAAATTCACTGCTTCAGAGAATAAATAAGGGACTAATAAATTACCGTCTAAGAGTTGGCTTACTGCAAAGGCGATGATGATATACCAAAAGGTTGGACTAATGCCGAATTGGAACAAGGCAACAAGGGCTACGGGAATAGTCACAAGTACTGCACCAATGTAGGGAACCAGTACAGAAAGCCCAACGGCAACGGATAATAAGAGCGGATAATTTAATCCAAAAATTAAGAAAATCACGTAAGTGACTAAGGTGACAATTAAAATTTCTAAGAGTTTTCCATGAATATAATTGGCAATTTGTTGTTGCATTTCTGTCCATACTTTGAATGCGAGGTGGCGGTTGCGTGGTAAAAAACGGCTCACACCTTGTAACAGTTCACTTTTGTCTTTTAGCATGAAAAACATCATTAATGGCACGAGGAACGCATAAATGCCAAGCGAGACGAGATTCATTATGGAAGCTAAAGAAAGTTTGACGGCAGATTCCCCAAAGCCGAGAATTTTTTCACGTACCGAATTAAAAATAGCATCTACCATGGAATAATCGATCAACTCAGGATAATGTTCAGGCAAACCAAGAAGCCATTCATTTAACTTATTGAACATCGCCGGCAAATCACTTAATAAAGAAATGGTTTGGTTCCAAAGCATTGGTACAAGGACTAAAAAGAAGACCGCCGCCAAACCGATAAACCCACCAAAAATAACAACAGTGGATAACATACGAGGAAGTTTTAGCTTTTTTGTTAGAAAATGGATAGGCATTTCCAATAAATAGGCAAGCACAATAGCAATAAGTAAGGGAGCGATTAAATCACCGAAAAAATAAATAGCAATAAAACCAAAAAGTAAAATTGCCAATAACCCCATCGCTTGCGGGTCGCCCAAACGGCGCGCATACCAGCTTTTTAACATTTCTAACATAATCATCAACATCCAAGTGAGTATTTTTTGCCATTATAAGTTAAAATTCCCTCCAGTTATAGCCAGCCAAAGGAAATTCTATGTCTATTATCATTTATCACAATCCTCGTTGCTCCAAAAGCCGAGAAACCTTAGCATTGCTTGAGTCAAAAGGTATTCAGCCGAACATTGAGCTTTATTTGCAAAAACGCTATACCGTTGCCGAATTGCAACAACTTGCGGATAAATTAGGCATCAGGGATATTCGCCTGATGATGCGGGTGAAAGATGAACTTTATCAATCCTTAAATCTTGCAGATTCGGCACTAACGAATGCAGATTTATTGAATGCGATCAGTGAACATTCTGCTTTGCTTGAACGTCCTATCGTGGTAAATGGCGAGAAAGCAAGAATCGGGCGACCGCCGGAAAGTGTGCTTGAAATTTTGTAATTTTGAGGTTTACCCAGTATAATACGATTGCCGTGGAAATGTCTTCACGGCTTTTTTAAGGAAAAATTATGGCAAAAAAACAAAAAAGTGCGGTTGAAAATCAAACCGTTTATCAGCACACGAGAGGTGTCGTGAGAGATAATGCGATAATGGCATTGTTACATGACAAATTATTCCGTCAGCGTATAGAGAAAAAACGCAAAGGGAAAGGCAGTTATCAACGAAAAGCAAAACACGTAGGGAAATTTTTTGAAAAGCCCGATTATAAATTTTTTGATTTCAGAAACTTTATAATCGGGTTTTTCTTTAGTCAAAAGTGCAATGTGAGGTAAAAAATGTCAAATAAAACAGAAACATTATTCAATACAACATGGAATGTACGCATTAGTGATCCGGGTGAAGAAGGCGCACGCAGCCATTTTTTTGAAACCGTTTATTTAACCCTTACTGCACATTTTGAAGAAAATGGCATTCGCTATGAATTTGTGCGGAGAGTAGAAGAGCAAATTAAAATTCAATGCTCATTCACAGAATTAAATGAATTATTTAAGTTTTTGGGGGATTATTTAGATGCGGTGTCCCTTGGTATATTAGGTGTGAAAATTGGTAATCTCGGTGTGAAAGCGGAATAGCGCTATTTTCAAAAAAGCAAAGTGCGGTTGATTTTCTCCTTGAATTTCAACCGCACTTTTTATTTATTTCGCAAGTAACGCACCAATGGCTTGGTAAACTACTTGAGCAGATTCGCCGCTTAATGCTTTATTTTCTTCATCAGTAATCACAACGGCACTTTGTTTTCCAATGGCAGAGAGTTGCATAAAATAGGTGCCTTTTTCGAGTTCCGGTTTATTCACACCTAAACGTAACCAATCCTCTTTATCTAAAGGTGAATATTTTAATTCCCGTTGTCCGCGACCGGCGGTTTCTGATTTGATGTCAAATCCCACTTTGGGCAATGTTGAACCTAATTTTTCCCATGCTTGACCAAAGGTTGCATCCATACCCAATGCAGTTCTTCCATTTATATCGGTAATTAGTCCTGATTGGAATGCACCCACGGAGGCATTGTTGAGATCTTGTTGTTGCTTCGTATAGCTATTGGTTAAGGTTGCAACAAAATGATTTAAGCGAGCGGAGGTATAGCGTTGTTTTTCTGCCACGCTAGGGGTGAAAATAATACCGTCACGACGCATTTGTTTGACTGAAACCGTCAAAGCACTCGCATCTTGGGCTGAAACCTGTTCCACTTGATATTGAATTTCAGTATTGGCTTTGTCATCAATACGTCCGGTACTATGCCAATCTGTTGTGAGAATTGTACCATTGATTGTTGAATCAATATTTTCCTCTTTTAAGAGACGTTGAATCTGTTGCAGGTTATAAAGTGAGGCTTGTTCATTAGAGTAAACAATCAAAGCGCGTTCACCATCAAATTGTGTAAGTGAGTTTTTGATAATTGCCAAAGGTGTTGATGGGGGGCGAATATCAACAGCGGTATCTTTTTTAACGGCAATATTCGGTAACTCATAGGTGGATGCCTGTTGTGGCAGATTAACGCCACCGCTTGCTAAAGGTGAGAAATTTGGGATAGGTGAGTTTGATTTTTGATAACTATCATTTGCGCTTTGTAATTTTTCAGGATCGCTTGAACAGGCGGATAATAATGCCACCGTTGCTAATCCTAAGAGAATCTTCTTCATAATAAATCCTTAAAAATAAATAAAAAAATTGACCGCACTTTGACAATGAGTTATTCAGAAAGTTTGGGGCTGAGAACCAGCCCCTTTGGAATAATTAAATCAAACCTGCTGTTTTTAATGCCGCTTCAACTTTTGGTTGGGCATTTTCACTAAGAATCGTTAATGGTAAACGAAGAGAAGGCGATTTAATTAACCCTAAACGATAAGCTGCCCACTTCACCGGAATCGGGTTGGATTCCACAAATAAATCACGATGTAAGACCATTAAACGCTGATTAATTTCTTCTGCTTTGGAAAGTTCTCCCGAGCGTACTAAACGGCACATTTCCGCCATATCTTTTGCGGCAAGGTTATTAGTGACGGAGATGACACCTTCAGCACCTAATTTCATTGCTTCTAACCCGGTTGCATCATCACCACTTAATACGATGAAATCTTTTCCCGCTAATTTTTTGGTTTCTGCTACACGGCTGACGTCACCTGTTGCCTCTTTAATTCCCACAATGTTTTCAATTTGGGCTAAACGTGCAACGGTTTCCGGTTTCATATCACTTCCCGTACGCCCCGGTACATTGTAAAGAATCTGAGGTAAATCGGTACATTCGGCAATGGCTTTAAAATGTTGATACATCCCTTCTTGTGTTGGCTTGTTGTAATAAGGCACGACGGAAAGACAGCCGGCCACACCGCTATCACGTACAAGTTTTGTCATTACAATTGCTTCGCTGGTTGCATTGGCTCCGGTTCCCGCAATGATTGGAATACGTCCTTTTGCCAGCTCTACGGTTTTCTCAATCACTTTGACATTTTCTTCAATGCTTAATGTTGCAGATTCACCTGTTGTGCCTACTGAAACGATGGCATCGGTGCCTGCATCAATATGAAATTCCACTAATTTTTCTAGGGTTTCAAAATCGATTCCTCCGTGATTATCCATTGGGGTGACTAAAGCAACAATGCTGCCAAAAAATAAGGGATTTTGCGTAGACATAAAACCTCCGTTTCAGATTATCGTGATTAATATTTGAAAAGCACCTGCTAGGATCGCTAAAATGATTAAAATTTGCAAATCATTTTTTTATTTTGAGGCATTTTCTATGAAAACATTACAAGTAGGTGAGACAGCACCACAGTTTACATTAAATAATCAGGCTGACATGCCGGTTTCTCTTGTGGAATTTAAAGGCAAAAAAGTGCTTATTTATTTTTATCCAAAAGCCTTCACTCCGGGTTGCACAACACAGGCTTGCGGATTGCGTGATGCGAAAAATGAGCTGGAAAAGTTGGGTGTGGTCATTTTAGGTATTAGCCCCGACAGTCCTAAGAAATTAGCACAGTTTGTAGAGAAAAAAGCACTCAATTTCACCTTGCTTTCAGATGAAACTCATCAAGTTGCCGAGCAATTTGGCGTTTGGGGGGAAAAGAAATTTATGGGAAGAACTTATGATGGTATCCATCGAATAAGTTTTCTCATTGATGAGCAAGGTAAAATTCAGCAAGTATTTGATAAATTTAAAACAGGTGAACATCATCAAGTTGTTTTAGATTATCTTCAATCCCTCTAAATTTCTCATAAAATTTACCGCACTTTGGGTTTTTGCTCTCAAAGTGCGGTTGAAAATCACTGGGTTTTTCCTCCAATTAATATTTACGACCTTATTTCCTTTTGCTAGAATTTGATTCTAATTGAAACTAATTCTCAATTACTTTTGTGTTTTAAGGATAAAAAAATGCCTCAACTTTTCGAATTTTTACAACAATACAGTGATTACATTATTATCGGACTTTTATTTATTATGAGTGTAATTATGCTCACAATGGTTATTGAACGCTTTATTTTTCTAAGCAGAATTAATGTAGGTAAATATTCCAATATTCACGCGTTGGATATCGATCTGAATCGTAATATGACCACGATTTCCACTGTTGGAGCGAATGCGCCCTATGTCGGGCTGTTAGGTACGGTTATCGGTATTTTATTGACTTTCTATCAAATTGGTCAGAGTGGTGGCGATGTGGATGCCGGTGAAATTATGTTACACCTTTCTTTGGCGCTAAAAGCGACCGCACTTGGTATTTTGGTGGCTATTCCGGCTATGGTGTTTTATAGCGGTTTAAACCGTAAAATTGAAGTTAACCGCTTAAAATGGAAAGTGTTAAATTCACAGAAAGATAAGGAATAACCGTGAAAAAATTTGATGAAATCAACATTATTCCTTTCATTGACATTATGTTGGTGTTGCTGGCTATTGTTTTGATTACTGCGTCATTTATTTCTCAGGGAAAAATTCAAGTAAATGTACCAAAAGCAAGTACAGCAGTCGCCTTTAAATCCGATGATTTGGCTAAACTATTAACGGTTACTGCGAAGGGGGAACTTTACTATAACGATAAACCTATTTCACAGGAATCCTTAGAGGCAGAAATGAGCCAATGGAATAAAGGGCAAAAAGTGACATTGAAAATTGATGCGCAAGCGAGTTTTCAG
Source organism: Rodentibacter mrazii (assembly GCF_001998825.1). GTDB lineage: Bacteria > Pseudomonadota > Gammaproteobacteria > Enterobacterales > Pasteurellaceae > Rodentibacter > Rodentibacter mrazii. The sequence goes on along the minus strand of NZ_MLHG01000012.1, from coordinate 80,306 downwards.
GATTTTGTGACTATTACCGACTTACTTGCCAAAAATGAGATTAAAAATGTGGCACTGGTATCAATGAAAGATAAAGGTGGTAATACGGCACCAGTCGGAAAATAGGAAAAGTCATGCAACAACCTAAACGTTTATCCCTAGCTTTACTTGTTTCTCTTCTCCTTCATGGAGCAGTAGTTAGTGCGTTGTTATGGAATTGGTACGAATCTAATGACAGTGCAAATAATCATTCCGGTGAGCTAGCGACGACAATTTCAATGGAAATGGTGCAAGGAATGCGTATTGAAGAGGTTGAACCCGAGCCTGAACCGGAACCTCAAAAAGTCGAACCTGAACTTCCAAAAGAAGAAGTTGTTTCGGATCCGACAAAAAAACCGGAACCTAAAAAGAAAAAACAGCCGGAGAAGAAACCGGAAAAGCTAACAGATAAACCAAAACCACCTAAAGAAAAAACGAAAAAACAGGTGAAACCGTCTGAAAAAGCACAGAAATTACCGCAAGATTTGCCGGTAGGTGATCGTAATGTCAATTCTACATCAACGGTAAATTCAAAAGCGACAGCAACCGGTAGTGTAAATACCAATGCAAATATGGTAGGGAGCGGTTCAAATACAAATGAAATTGCTGCTTATAAAGCCGCACTTTACCGTGAAATAGAGCGTCGAAAAGATTATCCGATGCGTGCGAAAATGATGCGTAAACAAGGGGTGGTTCATATCTCGTTTAATGTTGGTCATGATGGTTCGTTAAGTAATGAAAATGTCATTAAATCCTCAGGTGATGACAGTTTGGATAAAGCTGCATTGAAAGCGGTGAAAAGCGCAAGACCGATTGGGCCCAAACCACATGGGTTTGCAAGTACTCTATCGGTCCCGATTCGATTTAGTTTGCAGTAAAATAAAAAGGCAGAGGTAAACTTCTGCCTTTTTGTATTATTTTCGGTAAGTGCGACTTCTCATCGCTACCCGTGAATGATTGTTTGATCGGGATTTTAAAGGAAACGGTTTAGGTAAACTTAATAGAGATGTTTGATTATATTGGCTGACAGGAATTGAATGCCCGATATATTCCTCAATAGCCGGTAAATTCATTGCGTATTCTTCACAGGCAAAACTAATTGAAATACCGCTTTCACCAGCACGACCGGTACGTCCGATGCGGTGCACATAATCTTCACGATCATCTGGTAAATCATAATTAAATACGTGGGTAACATCTGCGATATGTAAGCCTCGGGCCGCTACATCGGTTGCGACAAGAATATCTAAAGAGCCATCAGTGAATTGTTTCAAGAGTGTAAGACGTTTTTTTTGTGCAACATCACCGGTCAGCAAGCCTACACGATGCCCGTCTGCCACTAAATAGCGCCAAATTTCTTCGCAGCGATGTTTGGTATTGGCAAATACAATACAGCGTTCAGGCCATTCTTCCTCTATCAAAGTCAGTAATAGTGCCATTTTGTCTTGGTTAGAAGGGTAAAATAATTCCTCTTTAATGCGATGACCAGTTTTTTGTTCGGGTTCAATTTCGATGTATTCCGGATCGTTCATATCTTCGAAAGCAAGTTCACGTACTTTGTATGATAGCGTTGCCGAAAAAAGCATCGTTAAACGATCTTGCGGAGAAGGGCATTTACGTAATAAGTAACGAATATCGCGAATGAAACCCAGATCAAACATCCGATCTGCTTCGTCCAATACGACAATTTGGATTTGATTTAAACGAATCGTACCTTGTTTTACATAATCAATGATACGTCCCGTCGTACCGATTAAAATATCTACTCCGCGTTCAATAGCTTGTAACTGTTTATCGTAGCCGTCCCCACCATACGCAAGGGCAGTTTTTAATCCGCTTGCTTTTGTTAAAAACTCCGCATCGTTGCTAATTTGAACAGCAAGCTCACGGGTTGGCGCAAGAATTAATGCTCGCGGTTGATTGCACTCCGTCTTATCTTTTTTATAGGTAAGCAGGTGGTGGAAGGTAGTCGTTAAAAACGCTATCGTTTTGCCTGTACCGGTTTGAGCTTGTCCCGCAATATCTTTACCTTGCAGGCTGATAGGCAATGAAAGTGCCTGAATCGGCGTGCAATACTCAAAGCCTTTGGTTTGTAAGGCTTTTAAAACAATAGGGTGTAAAGGAAAATCAGCAAATCGTTGTTGGCTTAAATAATCTTGTTTCATGGAAATTACAGTTTCTTAAAAATGGCTTGAGGATAGCACGAATGGGAAAATTACTCAAAAATGACCGCACTTTACATTAAAACAGAAAATGGAAATTATTTTCTGTTTTTATTATTCACTTTTTGTTATTGCTTCTTTCCCATTTACGTTCAATGTAGCTGCAAGTGGGATGAAGTGCCAACTGGTTTTCTGTGATGAAGGCGAGTAATGCTTGATAAAGTTTATCGGCGATACCTTGCCCGCGAAGTTGGTTTGACACGAAGGTATGATTCGCATTAATTTTATTTTCCGCCTCGTAAAAATAAGTGAGTTCGGCGATTTTCTCTCCTTGTTCATTTAAAATAAAAAATTCACCTCGTTGATGATCTTCTTGATGTTGAATTTTCATTTTATACTCCATTCATCGCTTAAATTAGGATTCATGGCAAAATCGGCAGTATCACTTGGAATGGATTTTTCTTCTGCCGCCCATTCGCCAAGATCGATTAGTTGGCAACGTTTGCTGCAGAAAGGTCGAAATGGGCTTTCTGCTGTCCAAGGAACGGCTTTTTGACAAATTGGGCAGGGGACTTCAATAATTTCTTCAGACATGCATTCTTTCCGCTTGTTGTAAATAAAAACGGTGTAATTCTAGCACTTTTTGCTTTAAGTGCGGTAAGTTTTCAGCCAACTCTTTGTCATTATTAATGATCTCTGTTGCCCATTTTAATCGTTCCGTTCTGTTCACTTGTGAATTCATAATTTGTCGAATTTGTTCAAAATTATTTTTATCGCGTTTTGCCGCTCGCATGAGTTGGGTTTCTGGGCTGACATCCACAACAAGCACACGATGACAAAGCTCAGTAAGCTTGTTTTCAATCAGAAGCGGTACAACAAAAAGCGTATAAGGGGCGGTTTGTGTAGAAAGTTGTTTCAGCATAGCTTTCCGAATAGCAGGATGTAATAGACCATTGAGCCAATTTTTTTCCGCTTCGTTAGCAAAGATTAGCTGCCGTAATGCGGGACGGTTGAGTTCTCCATTTTCTAATAAAATAGATTTACCAAAATGTTCAGTAATTTTTTTAAGTAAAGGCGTATCTTTTGCCACCACTTCACGAGCAACAATGTCGGCATCCACGATAGGTACACCAAGCTCTGCAAATAAATTGGCAATAGTGCTTTTGCCACTACCAATGCCGCCGGTCAATCCTACGATATAGGTCATCACAATTCCCTATGAATAATAATTGAATATCCATACTACAAAACTTGAGAGGCTGAGAAAAGGGGCAAAAGGTAAAAAAAACAGTCTTTTGGGGGAAAGGAAAGTAAAGAAAATACCCAATAAACAAGCAATCAATAAAAAGATAGGGAAGTGTTTTAACGGTAAGTAGCTACCAATGCTAAGGGCAAGCCAATAATCACCTTGCCCTAATGCTTCTTCTTTGTAGTACCATTTTGCGATCCAATAAATGCCATAAAAAACGAGGAAAAAAATAATCGCACTTTGTAGGCTTTCTTCTAACGTTAAAGAAGAAAAAGATTGTGATGCACCAATGAGTCCCAAAGCTGTCAATATAAGACAAAGTGTTGTTGAAATCAGTTGATATTGCCAATCGAGGTAAGCGATAGCCCAAAGTAAAACGATTGAGCAACCAAGCCATAAAGTTAGAAGTGCATTTTCTGTGGTAAGGGTTAACAAGGCAAACAAAAATCCAACGATACAAAAATAGCGTAAAAAATGACCGCACTTTTTTCCTTGGATAATGGAAAAATGTGGTTGAAATGGCGGAGGATTTTGTGGAAAAAGTGCTGTGTAAGACTGATAAATGTCGGTTTGTAAGCGTTCGGCAAAGGTGGAAACGTAAAGCCATAATGCAATACCAAAGATTCCGCCGAGTAAGAAACTTGCAAAATAGATCATTGGACTACCGCTCCCATGTTAAAAATCGGTAAATACATTCCCATCATAATGATGCCGATGAGGCTTCCAATAATCACCATCATCAGCGGTTCTAACATTTGAGAAAGGAGATCAATTTGATGATTGAGTTTGTCTTGATAGCTTTCTGAAATGTGTTGTAGCATTAATGCCAGTTTTCCGCTTTTTTCACCAATTTGCAGCATTTGTTGTGCTTCCATCGGAAAGAGGCGACTACTGACGCTATCTGAAAAGGCATAGCCCTGCGAAACCCACTGTAAAATTGACCGCACTTCTGTATCAAGAATCTGATCACTCACGATAATTTTCTTGGTTTGCCAAGTTTGTGTGCGTGGCAGAAAGCTGTTTAAAGCCTGATTAAGGGGAACACCGGCTTGCAACATTATGTATAAACTTTGGCTAAAATTTACTAAACGGGATAGCTGCTGAATATTTCCCAAAATAGGCGTGATCGTAATGATTTGAGATTTTTTCCGGTGAAAGAGTGTGGAATGTTTCAATTTTAGCTGATAAAAAAGGATAAATATCACTGTAAAAAACAGCAAGATGCCGATGTCTTCTTTTAGAAAATTTGATGTGGTAAGTAAAACAGAGGTTAATGCCGGTAATTCGGTGTGATTGCCTTGATACATTTCAGCAAATTGCGGCACGATAAAAAGCAAAAGACCAAGGGTAAGTAATAAAGAAATTCCTAATACCATTGAGGGATAAAGCATAATTTTTTGTAATTTACGTTGTAGTGTGAGGGATTGCTGGCGATGTGCTGCAATTTTGCTACAAACAGTCACCAGTTTTCCTGTCATTTCACCAACTTGAATTAATTGAATTTCTTGGCGTGTAATATATTTACCTTGTTGTTCAATGCTTTGAGAAAAGGCAAGCCCGCTTTCAATAGATTTTAAAATCTGTTCTAGCCATGCATTTAAAGCTAGTTGCGTACAATTTTGTTGCAAAATCTGTAAACTGCTTTTGAGTGGAATTGCTGACTGAAGGAGTGTTGAGAGTTGGTTTAATAATGCACTAATTTCTGTGTTTTTAGGTTTGCTACTGAGTTGCCAGTTCTGTTTTAATTTAATGTTGGTTAGACCTCTATTCATCAATTGGAATTGGGCTTGCTGAGCAGACTCGGCAATGATTGAGCCGTTTTGTATTTGTTTTAAGGAATTTTGTCCTAGGTAGTAAAAAAGCTTTTTCGCCATTTTATAAATCTCCCAAAACACGATAAATTTCCGCTTCATCGGTAATGTTTTGTTTTACTTTTTCTAGACCGCTTTGACGGAGATTATCAAAATCGGTTTGATAGCCGTTTTGCTGCCAATGTAAGAATTGATAAACACCAATTCTTCCACGATAACCTTGATGACAATCACAAGAATTTGTAGGAATTTGACTGCATTTTGGACAACGTTTTCGCACAAGCCTTTGGGCTATCACTAACAATAAGCTGCTTTCAATTTCATGTTGGTGGATTCCCAGTTGTTGCAGGCGTGAAAGAGCAGAAAGGGCATCATTGGTATGCAATGTTGAAAGGACTAAATGACCGGTTTGAGCCGCTCGTAGCGCCATTGCTGCACTTTCTTCATCTCGAATTTCTCCTAGCATAATAATATCGGGATCTTGTCGTAAAAAAGAACGCAGTAAGCGACTAAAATCTAGTCCGATTCGTGGATTAATCTGGCTTTGGATAATCCCGGTTAATTCAATTTCGATAGGATCTTCAGCAGTCATGATATGTTTATCCGGTGTGTTTAGCCACTGAAGTGCGGTATAAAGTGAGATACTTTTCCCGCTACCGGTTGGGCCTGTAACCAGAATTAAACCCTGAGGTTGCCTGAGGGCCTGCTGAAAAGCCTGTTGTTGTGCTTCTGTCATCCCTAGTTCTGCAAAACTCAACTCTACCGGCTTATTTTGTTGCGCACGAAGTACTACTTTTTCGCCCCAGTGAGTCGGTAATGTAGAAAGGCGGAAATCAAGAATATCGGAGAAGGTTGTTTTAAACTGAAAACGTCCGTCTTGGGGTAATCGGGTTTCGCTGATATCAAGTTTAGCAAGAAGTTTTAATCGGGAGATTAATCGATTGGCTAAACTTTTACTAATTGGGGATTGGAGTTGTAAAACGCCATCAATTCTGAAGCGTACTTGAAAACAATCTTGCAAAGTTTCCAAGTGAATATCGGACGCATTTTTTTGTAGTGCTGACTCAAAAATACGATTTAGTAATTGGATAATAGGTTCGTCATTGTTTTTTTCCTGATGATCTTGTTCTTGATGGTGGTAAAAGTTCATTTGATCTTCTACTTGCATGGATTGAGGGGAGAGTTGTTGCAGGAGATCTTTGAGTTGTTCGCTATCAAGTAAAACCGGTTCGACCAATTTTCCTGTAATAAAAGCAATAGTTTCACAAGCAGAGAGATTGGAAAGAGAATCTACACCGAGCCATAAACGATTTTCCTCTTCTTTTAAAGGCAGGGAAAAATAGTTCAAGAACAATGTGTGTTGGTGTTTATTACGTTCCCATAAATCTGGTGAGATCGAAAAAATCTCACCATTTTGAGCGGTTACGCGATGTTCAAGTAATGCAAAATCTGTCATTTTGAGCAGAATCCGGCAGGAAATAATGAAGTATCACCAGTACAAGTTGTTGACCAAGTAACGCCTTTGGATTTATCACCGTTGGCAGTTAGAGTGTATTCTATGCCATCTAGTGTTCCATTACCTACAACGGTAATTGCGCCAGCACTCGTGCTAATACTTTTTATGTAGCCTTTTGCCGTAGTGATGTCGGTAGCAATACCATTTGAACCGCCACTGCAATTGGCGGTGCTACCTGTACCATAAACACAAAGTTCTACATCGGATTTAAAAGGTGCGGAGGCTTGCAATAATTCGGACATCGCCGCTTTTTGGGTATAATTTTGATAAGACGGAATGGCGATAGTGGCAAGAATTGCAATGATGGCAATGACGATCATGAGCTCGATGAGTGTGAAGCCTTTTTTCGGTTTAGGTTGAGTGAGTTTCATTGATTTTCCTTTATAAATATGGGTTAAGCCAATGTTGGCGAGGGCATTGTGTAGAAGGAAAAAAACTTTGTAAAATTGACCGCACTTTTTTTGCGATACTGATCGTAAAAGTAGGAGAAAATAATGAAAAAACAGAAATATATTGAGCAAGGATGGCTGAAAGATTGTCGTCAAATTCCCTCGGAACATTTTGATGAGCGCCCAGATCCTAAAGATATTTCTTTGTTGGTCATCCACTATATCAGCCTTCCGCCGGAACAGTTCGGAGGCGGTTATATTGATGACTTCTTTCTAGGTAAATTAGCTCCTTGCCTTCATCCTTATTTTGAAGAAATTTATCAAATGAAAGTATCCGCCCATTGTTTGATCGAGCGCAGTGGCGTTATTACACAATATGTGAATTTTAATGACCGAGCATGGCACGCAGGCATTTCCTGCTTTGAAGGACGTGAGAGATGTAATGATTTTTCCATTGGTATTGAACTTGAAGGGAGTAATGAGCAACCTTTTACCGATGCACAATATGAAGCATTACAACAACTTACAACGTGTATTGTGTCTGCTTATCCGGACATTACGCTAAAGCGTATTGTAGGGCATTCTGACATATCTCCGGGACGTAAAATCGATCCCGGTCAATACTTTGATTGGGAACGTTATTTGAACGGGATTAATTCTCTGTCTAAAAAATAGACAGTGACATTTATTATGTTATTCACATTATAGTTGTTTAATAAATTTTAAGTTAATTATTTGAATTATAAAGAATTAAATTGTTTAGAAAATCCTCCTTACCGGATTTGGAAAAGTTATACCGTATTTTGAATTTTCCCAATCACAATTTTATCCACAGAAATATTGGATAATCTTTAGAGGGGGCAAAAATTTCAACCAGACATTTCCTATTTGGGCATAATGATTGTTTTTCAACCGTACTTTGATGAAATAAAGTGCGGTTTCTTTTTTAAAAGGATCTTTATGGAAAAATGCATTAAAGTGAAAGGATCTTATGGAAGAAAAAGCCTCTTGTAATTTTTCACACAGGCTTACTGTGGATTATGACTGAGATAATCACAATGTTATCCACAATCTGAAAACTGTTTGAGGAATGACCGCACTTTTGCTGCGTTGGTTGATAAAAACGCCAATTTGTGAAACAATCCGCAGACTATTTTTATATAAAAATTTAAGGTAAACGATAGTGATCGATTTTGATGGCTACCGTCCAAATGTGGGGATTGTGATTTGCAATCGAAAAGGACAGGTGCTTTGGGCGAAACGCTATGGGCAGAATTCTTGGCAGTTCCCGCAAGGCGGCATTAATGATAATGAAAGTGCCGAGCAAGCGATGTATCGAGAATTATATGAAGAAGTGGGATTGCAGCCGAAAGATGTACGTATTTTATCTGTGTCAAAACATTGGCTGCGTTATAAATTACCTAAGCGTTTACTGCGTTATGACAGTAAGCCGATGTGTATCGGACAAAAACAACGCTGGTTTTTATTGCAGTTGGTTTCGGATGAAAAAAATATTAATATGCAAACAACCAAATCCCCTGAATTTGATGGCTGGCGTTGGGTGAGTTTTTGGTATCCCGTACGCCAAGTCGTATCGTTTAAGAAAGATGTATATCGCCGAGCGATGAAAGAATTCGCTGCTTTTTTATTTTCGTTTTCTAACGAGAAAGAGAAATCTGTAGAGCAAGAGCAAAAGTTCACACCTGTGCGTAAGCCCCATTATTCAAAATATTCTAAACGTTCGTTTAATAAAAGAGGTTAGGTTATGCTGACTTTCATTGCAATTTGCCTATTAGTAGGTGGAGTAGTCGGATTTCTTGCCGGCTTATTCGGTATTGGTGGTGGATTGGTGATTGTACCGGTATTGGTTTATTTGTTGCCAATGATGGGGGTTCCTGAGCCATTACTGATGTCAACCGCACTTGGCACTTCTTTTGCTACTATTGTGATTACAGGATTTTCTTCGGCACAACGTCATCATAAATTAGGCAATATTGTGTGGGACGCAGTGAAAATCTTAGCGCCCGTAATTATGATTACTGTCTTTATTTCCGGTTTATTTATCGGCAAGTTAGATCGTGATATTGCGGCAAAGTTATTTTCCTGTCTTGTGGTTTATTTAGCCGTAAAAATGATGATTTCTATTAAGCCTAAAACAACGGAATCAACAAAAACTCTGACAACAAAATCTGTCATTATTGGCGGTATTTTAATCGGTATGGTATCCAGTGCGGCAGGCATTGGCGGCGGTGGCTTTATTGTCCCGTTTTTAAATTCTCGCGGCATTGATATGAAAAAAGCGATTGGTTCTTCAGCCTTTTGCGGTATGTTGCTTGGTTTATCCGGTATGTTGAGTTTTATGGTAAGTGGTTGGGGAAATCCTGCTATGCCGGATTATTCTTTAGGTTATATTTATTTACCTGCAGTATTCGGCATCACTGCCACCTCATTTTTTACCTCAAAATTAGGTGCAACGGCAACCGCTAAATTACCGGTGCCAACATTGAAAAAGGGCTTTGCACTATTGTTAATCGTGATTGCCATTGATATGTTTCTGAAATAAAGGAAAATTATGAATCAATATCTACTCCTTCCTCATTTTGATCCGAGCATTTTTACTTTTGGTGATAGTAATATCGGCTTGCGTTGGTATGGTTTAATGTATTTACTTGGCTTTGTATTTGCCCGTTGGCTTGCTGTACGACGAGCCAATAAACCAAATAGCGGTTGGACGGTTGAGCAAGTGGATACCTTACTTTTCAACGGTTTTATGGGGGTATTTCTAGGGGGACGTATTGGTGATGTGTTCTTCTATAACCTTGATCATTTCTTACAAGATCCGATTTATTTGTTCCGGGTATGGGAAGGGGGAATGTCGTTCCATGGTGGATTAATCGGTGTAATTATTGCGATGATCTGGACGTCTTATTCGCAAAGACGTCATTTCTGGCAAACGGCAGATTTTGTCGCACCCTTAATTCCTTTTGGTTTAGGATTAGGGCGTATTGGCAATTTTATTAATCTTGAACTTTGGGGGCGTGAAACCAATGTGCCTTGGGCAATGATTTTCCCAAATGATCCTCTTTTATTGCCTCGTCACCCTTCGCAACTTTATGAAGCCTTTTTAGAAGGATTTGTTCTCTTTATCTTGCTCAATCTCTTTATCAAAAAGCCACGCCCGATGGGCTCTGTTGCCGGTTTATTCTTAGTTGGCTATGGGGTGTTCCGATTTATTGTGGAATATGTGCGAGAGCCGGAAGTGGAATCTTTCCTTGGCATTATGACCCGTGGTCAAGCCTTGTGTTTACCGATGATTATCGGTGGCGCATTGATTATGTGGTGGGCTTATACACGCAAAAGTGCGGTAAAAAATTAAGGAGTTTTTTATGAAACAATATCTCGATCTTTGTCGCCGCATTATTGATGAAGGGGAATGGATTGCTAATGAACGCACGGGAAAACGTTGTTTAACAGTGATTAATGCTGATTTGGAATATGATGTCGCCAATAACCAATTTCCCCTTATCACCACAAGAAAAAGCTATTGGAAAGTCGCGATTGCAGAGTTTTTAGGTTATATTCGTGGTTATGATAATGCGGCGGATTTTCGTAAACTCGGCACCAAAACTTGGGATGCCAATGCCAATGAAAATGCAGCATGGCTTACCAATCCTCATCGTAAAGGTACGGACGATATGGGACGGGTTTATGGCGTTCAGGGTAGAGCATGGCGTAAACCGAACGGCGAAACGGTGGATCAACTTCGTAAAATTGTGAACAATCTCACTCAAGGCATTGACGATCGTGGTGAAATTATGACATTTTTCAACCCGGGTGAAATTGATCTTGGCTGTTTACGTCCTTGTATGCACACACACACCTTCTCTCTTGTGGGTGATACTCTGCATCTCACCAGTTATCAACGTTCTTGTGATGTCCCTTTAGGGCTGAATTTCAACCAAATTCAAGTTTTTACTTTTCTCGCATTAATGGCGCAAATCACTGGAAAGAAAGCGGGTAAGGCGTTCCACAAAATTATTAATGCGCATATTTATGAAGATCAACTGGAATTAATGCGTGATGTGCAATTAAAACGTGAACCTTTCCCACTGCCGAAATTGGAAATTAATCCGGATATTAAAACCCTCGAAGATTTAGAAACTTGGGTGACGATGGATGATTTCAAGGTGATTGGCTATCAATCCCACGAACCGATTAAATACCCTTTCTCAGTGTAAGGCAAAAAAGTGCGGTCGGATTTTGATGAGAAATTTATGCGCCATGCTTTGAGCTTGGCGGATAAAGCCGAATCCTTAGGTGAAATTCCCGTAGGCGCTGTCTTGGTCGACAGCGAGGGGAATATCCTTGGGGAAGGTTGGAATCTTTCCATTATTGAAAACGACCCGACCGCTCACGCCGAAATTGTGGCATTACGCAACGCGGCAAAAAAGGTACAAAATTATCGCCTACTGAATACCACCCTTTATGTCACACTCGAACCCTGTACTATGTGTGCCGGTGCGATTTTACACAGTCGAATTCAGCGTTTGGTGTTTGGTGCTCGAGATTATAAAACCGGTGCGGTAGGTTCCCGTTTTCACTTTTTTGATGATTATCAAATGAATCATACGGTCGAAATCACCGGTGGCGTATTGGCACAAGAGTGCGGTGAAAAATTAAGTGCTTTTTTCCGTAAAAGACGGGCGGAAAAGAGGTTAGAAAAGGTAAATGCAATATTCTAAGTGTAGGCTTTACTTATTGTAAATATTTTTGAATTAACTTAGCTAACCACTGAATGTCTCTATGAGATAATACAAAAAACACTCTTAAAACTGACCGCACTTTAAACTTGCCAGTCAATTTCCTTCATTCCGTTTTCTTTAAGATAAGCATTTGTTTTGGAAAAATGTTTGCAGCCGAAAAATCCTCGATGTGCCGAAAGAGGAGAGGGGTGGGGAGCGGTTAAAACACAGTGGCGGGATCGGTCAATCATACTGCCTTTTTTCTGAGCATAGCTTCCCCAGAGCAAAAAAACTAAATTTTCACGCTGTTCATTGAGTGCGGCGATGACACGGTCAGTAAAAGTTTCCCAACCTAAATTGGCATGCGAGTGGGCTAATCCCCGTTCAACAGTCAAAACAGTATTGAGTAATAACACACCTTGTTCTGCCCACTTCACTAAATAGCCATTACTTGGCATTTGAAAGCCCGGAATATCTTGACTTAATTCTTTGTAAATATTTAATAAGGACGGAGGAATAGCGACTTCAGGTTTCACTGAAAAGGCGAGACCGTGTGCTTGGTTTGGTCCATGATAAGGATCTTGCCCTAAAATCACCACTTTGACATCTTCAAACGCCGTGTATTTAAAGGCATTAAAAACCTCTTCTTGCGGAGGATAAATAGTTTTCCCACTTTGTCTGGCAAGGTGAACTTGTTTTAATGTGTGTTGAAAATAAGGCTGCTCTTTTTCTTTGCCGATCACATCTGTCCATGTTTTCATCATCAAATCCTCTTCAAGTTGAGTTGTAGTATTATAAACCAAGTTCCAATCTATGGAATGAGTTAATTTATTGATTAAATGTTAATTGAAGTTTAGAAATAGGTTTCATTGCAAGAGAATTTTTTCATTCAGCTAAAAACTTGTAAAAAGAGGCTGGTTCTTAATCAAAAGAATTTGAAGTATTAAAATTTTTTGATAAAATCTGAGCAGTTTTATGATTATCCCCATACAAATTAGGAGTCTATTATGATTAAAGGTATTCAAATTACCCAAGCAGCGAATGACAATTTACTTAATTCATTCTGGTTACTAGACAGCGATACCAACGAAGCACGTTGCTTATGTGCAAAAGGTGGATTCGAGGAAGATCAGGTTGTTGCAGTGAGCGAACTGGGTCAAATCGAATATCGTGAATTACCGGTAAATGTCGCACCAACTGTAAAAGTGGAAGGCGGTCAACATTTAAACGTGAACGTATTACGTCGTGAAACCTTAGAAGATGCGGTAAACAACCCGGATAAATATCCACAATTAACTATCCGTGTTTCAGGTTATGCCGTGCGTTTCAATTCTTTAACTCCGGAACAACAACGTGATGTGATCACTCGTACTTTCACTGAAAGTTTATAATTTCAGATTGAATGAGAGAAACCCCGATTTTATCGGGGTTTTGTTTTTCTAAAACTCAGAAAAAATCCACCGCACTTTCCTTTCTTTCCTAGCGATTTTTATGCTTTTCAGGTACAATCCGCCAGTTAAATTTAATGATTTTTGAGAAAACCAACACATTTATGAAGAATATTCGTAACTTTTCTATTATTGCCCATATTGACCATGGTAAATCCACTCTTTCCGACCGTTTGATTCAAACTTGTGGTGGGCTTTCCGATCGTGAAATGGAAGCACAGGTATTGGATTCAATGGATCTTGAACGTGAGCGTGGCATCACTATTAAAGCACAGAGTGTAACGTTAAATTACAAGGCTAAAAATGGCGAAACCTATCAATTAAACTTTATTGATACGCCGGGACACGTGGATTTTTCCTATGAAGTATCACGTTCTTTGGCAGCCTGCGAAGGGGCATTATTAGTGGTGGATGCCGGTCAAGGTGTTGAGGCGCAAACCCTTGCCAACTGTTACACGGCAATTGAAATGGATCTCGAGGTGGTGCCTATTTTAAACAAAATTGACCTACCTGCGGCAGATCCTGAACGTGTGGCAGAAGAAATTGAAGATATTGTGGGCATTGATGCGATGGAAGCCGTGCGTTGCTCGGCGAAAACCGGACAAGGCATTGAAGATGTATTAGAAGAAATTGTGGCGAAAATTCCTGCACCGGAAGGCGATCCTGACGCACCATTACAAGCCTTAATCATTGATTCTTGGTTTGATAATTATCTGGGCGTAGTTTCCCTTGTGAGGATTAAAAACGGCACGCTACGCAAAGGCGATAAAATTAAAGTGATGTCCACAGGACAGGCTTATAATGTGGATCGCCTTGGTATTTTCACGCCAAAACAAGTGGATACCACGGTATTGAATTGCGGTGAAGTGGGCTGGGTGGTTTGTGCCATTAAAGATATTTTAGGCGCGCCGGTGGGCGATACCTTAACCTATCAACATCATCCGGCAAGCGAGGTTTTATCGGGCTTTAAGAAAGTGAAGCCACAAGTTTATGCGGGGTTATTCCCTGTCAGCTCGGATGATTATGAAGCCTTTCGTGATGCCTTGGGTAAATTAAGCCTCAATGATGCCTCATTATTCTATGAACCGGAAAATTCAACGGCACTGGGTTTTGGTTTCCGTTGTGGTTTCTTGGGACTACTCCATATGGAGATTATTCAAGAACGTTTAGAGCGGGAATACGATTTAGATCTGATCACAACAGCTCCGACAGTAATTTATGAAGTGCAAATGACAAACGGTGAAGTCGTTTATGTAGATAGCCCGGCGAAATTGCCACCGCTTAATAATATTTCCGAAATTCGTGAACCTATTGCGGAGTGTAATATGCTCGTGCCGCAAGAATACCTCGGAAATGTGATTACGCTCTGTGTGGAAAAACGTGGAGTGCAAACTAATATGGTGTATCACGGTAATCAAATTGCTTTGACTTACGAAATTCCAATGGGTGAAGTAGTGCTGGATTTCTTCGACCGTTTAAAATCCACCTCACGCGGTTATGCTTCCTTAGATTACGGTTTTAAACGTTTCCAAGCGGCGGATATGGTGCGTGTGGATATTATGATTAACAGTGAACGTGTGGATGCCTTAGCCTTAATTGTGCATAAAGATAACGCACAGTATCGCGGGCGTGAACTGGTGGAGAAAATGCGTGAATTGATCCCTCGTCAGCAATTTGATATTGCGATTCAAGCGGCGATTGGTAATCACATTATTGCACGTTCAACGGTGAAACAATTGCGTAAAAACGTTTTGGCAAAATGTTATGGTGGTGATGTGAGCCGTAAGAAAAAACTTTTACAGAAACAAAAAGAAGGTAAAAAACGAATGAAATCCCTTGGAAATGTGGAAGTACCACAAGAGGCGTTTCTTGCGATTTTACATGTAGGTAAGGATAAATAAGGAACAGTATGTCTAATTTATTTTTCGTGATTTTTTTAGCCGTAGGCTTTGGTATTTGGAAAGCGTTGGATTATTTCCAATTACCCAATACTTTTAGCATTTTATTGTTGATTTTGACAACGGTTTCAGGCGTATTATGGTGTTATCATCGCTTTGTTGTTATGCCGAAACGCCAACGTAAAATAGCTCGTGCCGAGCAGCGTTCCGGTCAGGCATTAACGGATGAAGAAAAAGCAAAAATCGAACCTATTTCGGAAGGTTCGGAGTTTTTGTCTTCATTATTTCCTGTGCTTGCTGTGGTGTTCTTTGTCCGTTCGTTTTTATTTGAACCTTTCCAAATCCCTTCCGGTTCAATGGAGTCAACATTGCGTGTAGGCGATTTTTTGGTGGTGAATAAATATGCTTATGGCATCAAAGATCCTATTTTTCAAAATACGATTGTTGCGGGTGATAAGCCGCAACGTGGTGATGTCATCGTATTTAAAGCACCGGAACAAGCTTTACTTCGTACCGGATTGGGCGCAACCCGAGCAGCCTATGCGGAAAATTTAGCGTTAACCTCAAAAAATAATATGTCCGGTGTGGATTACATAAAACGTATTGTCGGGCAAGGCGGAGATCGTGTTATTTTCGATATGGAGCAAAAAACATTGCAAATTGTGTACAGTAAAGAAGGCAAGCCTTGCGATGTAAATTGTGAAACCAAAACGTTTGAATATAGCCAAAATCCAACGAATCCGGCATTTCCGAATGAATTGGAGTTGACTGAAAAAGGCGATGTAATACATAACGTGTTAATTAGCCCGTATCGCCGTTATGCTGGACCGGAATTTTTCCCACAAGAAGGTAATCCAACGGCGGAGTGGGTGGTGCCGGAAGGACAGTACTTTGTTATGGGAGATAATCGTGATCACAGTGATGACAGCCGTTTTTGGGGATTTGTGCCGGAAAAAAATATCGTCGGTAAAGCCACTTATATTTGGATGAGCTTAGAAAAAGAACCAAACGAATGGCCGACAGGCTTACGTTTCGAACGTTTCTTTACAGCAATTAAATAAAATGAATCATTTAGAGAGATTAGAGCGAAAAATCGGTTATCAATTTAGGGATATTTCGCTCTTAAAATTAGCACTCACCCACCGAAGTGCTGCCACAAAACATAATGAACGCCTAGAATTTCTGGGCGATTCTATCCTCAATTTCACGATTGCCGAAGCCTTGTATCATCAATTCCCTCATTGTAACGAAGGTGAACTGAGTCGTATGCGGGCGACTTTAGTGAGAGAAAAAACATTAGCGGTGTTAGCACGTCAGTTTGAACTGGGAGAATATATGTCTCTTGGTTCAGGTGAGTTAAAGAGCGGTGGTTTTCGCCGTGAATCAATTCTTGCGGACTGTGTGGAAGCTATTATTGGCGCAATGTCGTTGGATCAAGGTATTATGCTCACAACGCAAGTGATCCGAACTTGGTATCAATCCTTGTTGGCAGAAATTAAACCGGGTGATAATCAAAAAGATGCGAAAACCCGCTTACAAGAGTATTTACAAGGTAAAGGGCTGGTATTACCAAGTTATAAAGTCGTGAATATTCAAGGTGAACCCCATTGCCAGACTTTCACCGTTGAATGCAAAGTGAAAAATGTGGATAAAATTGACCGCACTTTTGTGGGGAAAGGATCAAGTCGCCGTAAAGCAGAACAGGCTGCAGCAGAAAAAATTTTAAAAGAACTGGACATCAAATGACAGAACAATTTGACAAAACTTATTGTGGCTTTATCGCCATTGTAGGTCGCCCGAATGTGGGGAAATCAACGCTCTTGAACAAAATTTTAGGGCAAAAAATCTCAATTACATCACGCAAAGCACAGACCACCCGCCACCGTATTGTTGGGATCAAAACCGAAGGGGCTTACCAAGAAATTTATGTGGATACTCCGGGGTTACACATTGAAGAAAAACGTGCCATTAACCGTTTAATGAACCGTGCGGCAAGTAGTGCTATTGGCGATGTGGATCTTATCATTTTTGTGGTGGACGGAACCCATTGGAATGCCGATGATGAAATGGTGCTAAACAAACTTCGCAACGCGAAAGCGCCGGTAGTATTGGCGATTAACAAAGTGGACAACATCAAAAATAAAGATGATTTATTGCCGTTTATCACTGAATTAAGCGGAAAATTTGATTTCGCCCATATCGTGCCGATTTCAGCCCAACGTGGCAATAATGTTCATGAACTGGAAAGAATTGTACGTTCAGCTTTGCGTGAAGGGGTACATCATTTTCCTGAGGATTATGTGACAGACCGCTCGCAACGTTTTATGGCATCAGAAATTATCCGTGAAAAATTGATGCGTTTTACCGGTGAAGAATTGCCTTATTCGGTGACCGTTGAAATTGAACAATTTAAAGTGAATGAACGTGGTACTTATGAAATTAACGGATTGATTTTGGTGGAACGTGAAGGACAAAAGAAAATGGTCATTGGTGCTCGAGGACAAAAAATCAAAACCATCGGTATGGAAGCCCGTGCGGATATGGAACGCTTATTTGATAACAAAGTTCATCTTGAATTATGGGTGAAAGTGAAATCAGGCTGGGCGGATGATGAGCGTGCATTACGCAGTTTGGGCTATATGGATGAATAAAAGTGCGGCTTTTTTTCCGTAAGTTTTATGAGGTAGAAAGCCGGTATTATGTCGCAGTGACTGAAACACGATTTAGGCGTTATTTGTAGGGACACACTGCGTGTGTCCCTACATTTTTTCCCTTATTCCAGAAGCACAAGCATAAGCGGAGCTCCACGCCCATTGGAAATTGTAACCGCCGAGCCAGCCGACAACATCTAGTACTTCGCCGATAAAATATAAGCCTTTCACTTGCTGACTTTCCATCGTTTTGGAGGAAATATGGTGGGTATCGACACCGCCCATGGTCACTTCTGCCGTGCGATAACCTTCCGTTCCATTGGGGGTAAATTGCCAATGATGAACCAAATCCAACAGATTTTTTAGCCGCACTTTACTGAGGCTAGCAATCACTTCATCTTGAATAAAACCTTGTTCGATCCAACGTTCTACTAATTTTTTGGGAAGTAAACGTGTCAGCACGGTTTTTAACATCAGTTTTGGCGAGTGTTGTTTCATTTGCTGGATTTCATCTTCCAAATTATGCGTTGGTAACAAATCAATTTCCACGCTTTCATTCGGTTTCCAATAATTGGAAATTTGCAATACGGCAGGGCCGGAAATACCACGATGAGTGAAAAGCAGCTGATTGTGAAAAGATTTTCCGCATTTTGCGGTGATGGTAACGGGTAGGCTAATGCCTGAAAGTGCGGTCAAAAACTTATCGGTTTCATGATAAGTAAAGGGAACAAGGCTAGCCCTCGGTGGAATGACCGGAATATCAAATTGTTCAGCGATTTGGTAACCGAAAGGTGTTGCACCAAGCCCCGGCATAGAAAGACCACCAGTGGCAATCACCAAATTTTTACACTGCCATTGCATCGCGTTTGCGGTTACGCTAAAGTGTACTTTTTCATCATTTTCAATGCGTTCCACTTGTGATATTTCACTGCGTAAGTGTATCTTTACTTGGTATTTTTTACATTCTATTGCCAACATTTCTACGATTTTTTCCGCCCCTTCATCACAAAAAAGTTGTCCGAGTTCTTTTTCGTGATAGGCAATGCCATATTCAGCCACGAGCGAAATAAAATCCCAGTTGGTATAACGTGCAAGGGCTGATTTGACAAAATGAGGATTTTGCGAGAGATAGTGGGCAGGGGTGACATCAAGATTGGTAAAATTGCAAAAACCACCGCCGGACATTAAGATTTTTCGCCCGATTTTTTTACCGTTATCCAGTATAGTGACTTCTTTGCCTAATTTTCCTAATTGTGCCGCACAAAATAAACCTGCGGCACCCGCACCGATAATGAGGGTTTCGGAATAATGCTTCACTGTGTTTGCCCTCGATCTAAAAATTCTAACATTTTCATTCGTTGAATCACCATACGGCGATCAACGGCGGCATTGCCGCTATCTAATAATTGCTGTAAATAATCTTTTGCCTGTGCATAGTTGCGTGCTTCAAGGGCAAGGGTTGTCAGCAAAGAGATGCTAGAAATTTCTTTGGGATCTTGTGTGAGGGCCTGGTTCAAAAGTTGTTGGACTTCTGGGGTAAGTTGTTGCCCCGCTTGATAATAAAGTGCGGTTGCTTTTAAACCTAAAATATTCGGTTTAGCGCCTACTAATTTTTCTGCGTTTGTATAGGCGATGAGGGCATGAGTAAATTCATTGTTTTGCACATAAGCCTCACCTAACTGAATCCACGCTTCTACATTGTTCGGATCAGCCCGCAATTTATCCTGAATTTTCGTAATTACATCTTCTTTTTTGTGGAAGTCTGCCATTTCAATTTGCTTGTTATGTTGGGAAATCATCGCTTGCTCACCTTCTTGTAGGCGTGAAAAACGGTCAAGGGATAAATAATAGCCAAGCGGAATGGCAATGAGTAACGCAAAAATACTTAGAGCGATTTTTCCATTGCTCTTTTGGGAAGAACGCGTGCATGGCTCGTTTTGCTCGAGATCGTTGAATGTGGAAAGGGAGGCGTTATCCTTGAGCTGAGGTGTTTTTTGGTGAGAATGCCAAACTAATCCGGCGGCTAAAATGAGTAACCCAATGGGTAATAGCCATAATAATGCGGTATTCCATTGAAAAGGCGGCTTATAATTCACGAAATCACCGAAACGTGCCGTCATTGTATCAATTATTTGCTGATTGGTTTTGCCTTCATTCACCATATTATACACTTCAATGCGTAGGTCATAGGCAATGGGAGAATTGGATTCCACCAAGTTTTGATTTTGACACTGAGGGCAACGTAGCGATTTTGCCAATTCTACGGCACGGGTGCGATCCGCCGAGCTTTTGAATTGGTAAGTATCCACCATTTCCGCTTGTACAAATAAGCTAAAGGCGAATAAAAGTGCGGTTAAAAAGGTTCTCATTTTTTCATTAATTGTTGAATTTTGGGAATAAAGACATTTTTCCAGGTTTCTCGATCAAGTAGCCCTGAGTGACGATAACGAATAATACCGTGAGCATCCACTAAATAGGTTTCCGGTGCGCCATCTACACCGAGTTTCATTGCAAGTTCACCGTGGCTGTCATCGATGGTCAAAAGGAAAGGATTTCCCATTCTTTTGAGCATTTCACGCCCGTTTTGTGGATTATCCCTATAATCAATGCCGATGATCGGAGTGGTTTTGGCGATATCCATTAATAGCGGATGTTCTTCTTTGCAGTAGCCACACCAACTGCCCCAAATATTCAATAAAAATGGTTGTTTTGGGAAATTTTTCGGACTGATCGTTTGCGAAGGATTAAGCAAATTTGCTTGATAAAACTCCGGTATGGGTTTATCTATTAGTGCAGAAGCAATCTTTTTCGGATCTTGGTTCAACCCGGCAATTAATAGGAGACATACACCTAAAAGCATCAAGAGCGGTGTAAAAAAAAGGAGTTTTTTCTTCATCATTTTTCCTGTTTTCGGCGTAAAGCAAATGTGCTACAAAGGGCACCTAATGCCATTAAAATTCCCCCTGCCCAAAGCCAACGAATAAGCGGCTTGTAATGCAGACGGAAAGTAAATTCCCCTTTTCCGAGAGAATCTCCCATCACAATATAGAGATCACCCCAAAATCCGCCACTTAAACCGACTTCGCTCATCGTCATGGTGCGGACGTCATAATAACGGCATTCCGGTATGATATTGGCGTAAGGTTCACCCTTTTCCGTGACATCAAAAAATGCTACTTCTGCTGTGAAGTTGGGACCGATTTCATTAGAGAATTGGCGGTAATGAAATTCGTATTTCCCGAGTTTTTGGCTTTGTTGCGGTGCAAGGCGAACCCCGATTTCACTACCAAAATAACTGCTCATCACTGCCCCCATCGTAGCCATTGCCACACCGCAATGGGCTAGAATCATACCGAGTTGTGCAAGGCGGATTTTTCGCCAATTTTGCCATAAAGTAGCAAAGAAAAGCCAGATGGCAAGGGTTAATAAAAGGAAGGCGAAGCCATGGAAACGGAGGGATTCATTATGATGAATTTGTTGCCAAATCATCAATAAGGCAATGCCTCCGGCAGGGATAATCAATAATAAACGGCGTATAAAAAAAGATTGCTCAAACCTCACCCAGCGTAATGAGAGAGAAACGACCATAGCCATTAACATGACCGTCAAAATGGGTAAGAAAATGCTATTGAAATAGGGGCTGCCGACAGAAATAGATCCCCAATCCATCGCTTGAAATAGCATGGGGTAGAACGTACCTAAAAAGGTGGAAACCGTGGCGATGGTTAATAAAATATTGAGTAATAAAATTCCTCCTGCTTTTGAAATAAGCTGAAATTTGACCGCACTTTGTTGAGTATTTGAGCGTAGTGCGAATAACCCAAAAGCAAATAAGGTGAGCAAAAAAAAGATGAGTAGTAATGCATAACCACGGGTATTATCTACAGCAAAAGCATGAACGGAGGTGAGTGCTCCTGAGCGAACAATAAAGGTGCCGAGTACACTGAAGGCAAAAGTGAGGAGAGAAAATAAGGTTGTCCAATAAGGGAATACGCCTTGTTTTTCCGCAATGACTAAGCTATGTAGTAAAGCAAGTCCGAGTAGCCAAGGCATCAGCGAGGCATTTTCCACCGGATCCCAAAACCACCAGCCACCCCAGCCTAGTTCATAATATGCCCACCATGCCCCTAGCACGATACCTAGGGTTAAAAATAGCCATGAAAATAAGACCCAACTTCGCATTTTATCGGCGATTTGTTGGACGGATCGATGATGAATGAGCGCGCTTAGGCTTATGGCAAAATTCACAGCAAAACCCACGTAGCCGACATAAAGCAACGGTGGATGGAAAATTAATCCGATATCTTGCAACATTGGGTTGAGATCACGCCCTTCTATTGTGGCTGGGAAAATGCGTCCGAAGGGATTGGAATAAAACAAAATAAATACGGCAAAGCCAAAACAAATCACCCCCAGTAAAGATAAGCTTTGAGAGGAAAAAGTGCGGTCATTTTTTCGGTTAAAAAAAGCAAAAGCAGTAAGCCATAAACTCAATGAAAATAACCAGAATAACATAGAACCTTCGTGTCCTCCCCAAGTGGCTGCGACTTTGAAAAAAGTCGGGAGCTGGGAATTGGAATGGGCTGCCACGTATTCAAGGGTGAAATCATCAATTGCGAAAGAATAAGCGAGAATACCGAGAGAAAACGTAGTTGTTATAGTGAAAATGTAGCTTAACCACCAAGCAGAATTGATTAAAGTGGGATTTTTTTTGAATAAACCGACTTGTGGGAACAATGCAAGAAACAGCGCACTGATAGTTGCGATTAAAAGGGAAAGGAAACCAAGTTCTGGAAGCATAATAAATTTGTTTTTCAGTGGATAAAAATCGGGTTTCAAAAAAGAAAGGCGCATATTAATACGCCTTTCTCCATAAAACAACTTCTCTAAGCGACGGTTAATTGTCCTGCATACAAAATAAAGTAGCGTAAGCAGAGAACCCCGATCAAGTCGAAAATCGACACCCAAATAATGAAAGTGCGATTATATTTGAATCGATCGGAGGCAAACATATTGGCAATTAATGGTATTAAAATTCCGATAAAGAATACACCAATCCAGAATACCGCTCCCCAGAATCCCGAAAGCGCATTGTATAATGCCAAGGTTTTTTGTCCACCGCCAAAATATAATCCCACAAAGAAACACACTAATAAGCCAAGTTCAGTTACCATAATCGGCACTTCAAATTTGTGAATGAAGTGAGATTCGTGAGAATCACCTTTCAATTTACCGGCTATCAGAATGATTAAGAATGTGGCTGCAATTCCCGATGACGTGCCTGATGCTAAGAATAATGCCGGTAATACCGGATTATTTAGCATTGGGTAGCTGATTAAGGCGGACAGTAGGAAACCGGTATAGGCGCCTAACACCGCGGCAAGAACGAATAAAATCACTTCTACGGGGCTAATTAACCGTTCGGCAATGCTAATTAATTTCATCACAAATTTTAGTTTTGGTATAAAACGGTGAATGAGTGCTTCAATTTCATTTTTGAATATCACTACACCCCATAACACCAAGAACAGCATATAAATTTGGAAGAGCATCACCCCCATGGACATAACAGAATTGAATTGATAATTAAACATCAATTTCCAGAATGTCCAAGGACGCGCCAAGTGGAAAATTAACAGGGTTAAGCCGATTAATGTCGGCACCGAACCTAAAATCACACCGGCACGAATGATCCAGTTTTGGCTTGGGTTTTCCAATTTATGACTACGTTTAAATGCAATAGCTAATTGTACCGCACCGGATGAGATCCCAAGTAAAAACAAATAGATCGCAATGGTTGAATCCCACACTAAATTTGGCGTGTGGAACGGAACAGGATAATCTAACGTCATCTTCTAGGCTCCCCATGTTGGAATGGAATATGGTAGAGATTTGGTTGTGTCCCTAATTCCACTTTTGTGCGATAAACCGGTTTTTCTTTTACTTTACGGGCGACTTCACTGGTCTGGTTGTTCATATCGCCAAAGATTAACGCTTTTGTCGGACAAGCTTCTACACAGGCGGGCTGTTTACTCTTGGCTAAATTGGTATCACGACAGAAGTTGCATTTATCTGCGGTTAAATGTTCCGGATGAATAAAACGCACACGATACGGACAGACCGCAATACAATATTGGCAGCCTACGCATAAATCTTTATGCACATCGACAATGCCCGTCTCTTTATCAATAAATGAGGCACCGGTTGGGCAAACCGCCACGCAAGGTGCATTGCTACAATGCTGGCAAGATTGGCGGAAAAACTCATATTTCTGGTTTGGAAATTCACCATAAGGTTCGCTACGCAAAATCTCTAAACGAGATACGCCTTGCGGCACTTGGTTGACATCACGGCAAGCATCCATACAGGCTGTACAGCCAATGCAAGCCGTTTCATCATGTATCATTGCATAACGTTTGGTTTTATCTGCCTTATCTTCTTTTGCTAAAGAAGTTAAAGGTGTTCCCGTCATAAGGATCACAGCCCCCATGCCGGAAACAAAGTTTCGGCGTGAGCAAGTTGTCATTGTTTATCCTTTTGTTCGGTTGATTTTTCTTGTTCGGCTTGGCGTTTTTGTTGTTCACCATGACAGTCAACACAAAGTTTAACTCGTTGTTTTGGTTGAATGCCTTTCATTGCATCTTCTTTTGGATGAAGGGTGTGACAACTTGCACAAGGCAATTTCATCGCATGTACATCGTGTGCCCATAATTTCTCGCGGAGTTTATCCGGTTGGTGGCAGGCAAAACAGACTTGGTTTTGTTCTTGCACGGAATACATTGGTTTTTTCTCGCCAAAAATATCCCCTTCAAAACGCATGACATCTTTCGCACCACGACGGTGGTTTTCTGTAATATTACCGTGACAGCTTACACAGGTGATCGGCTTGCCGTTATTTGGATTTTTTTGGTTTAAATGTGTGCCATGGAATTTCCCAAAGTGCAATTCACCCCCGGATTGATCCAAGGTTTGATTTTTATCTACTTTGTCAAATTTATGACATTTCGCACAGTATTGGTTTGGGTCACGCTGATTGTCTAATTGCGGTTCATAATTTAGTGCAGAATCCGTTTGTGCGTGGGCAATCATTGGTGTCGCTGCAGCAAAGACAAGAAATGCTGTGGCTTTTGCCATATTGCGAAGGAAAGAAGTTAAATTCATTTTGGAACCTCAAATTTATTATGGAAAACGACCGCACTTTTAGCACAAAAGTGCGGTAACTTTTCTTACTATTTTGTTGCGGTATCTTCGACTAATTTGCCGTTAGCTTTTGCTTCTTTTTCCCATTGAGGTACAACTGTTTTTAAGAATTCTTCTTTTGCTTGACGTTCTTTTTCAATATCAATCCCCATCACTTTCCATGCTTTTTCAGCGGTAGAAATATCAGGGATTTCAACCGGTGTTTTTACGCCGTGTTTTGTTAAGATAGTCGCGAGTTTAGCACGTGCATCTGCTGCTCTATCTAAACCAGAACCTAATACGCGGAGCATCACATCAGGTGCGTGCATGTGACCACCGTGGCTTGCCGCAGCATAGTCCCAACGCCATTGAGCGTGGCGGATATCCATTAATGCCGCTTCCATTTCTTCTTTGCCAGCACCGGCATCCCAAGCTGCTTTAGCTTCAAAGTGAGCTTTCACCACTTGATCTTCTAAGCGACCCATCACATCTTTCACGTCTTTTTTACGTGAAACCACGATCTCTTTTAATTTTTCTTTACTTTGATCATGACAGTTTGCGCAAGTTGAATCGAAGGCATCAAATGGGTTTTGGATTTGGTGATCCGTATAAACTTTACCATCAGCATCCTGTACTTTCGGCATATGACAATCCACACAGGTTACGCCATTTTTACCATGCATCCCTAAAGACCAAATTTCAAAGTCAGGGTGCTGTGCTTTTAACATTGGTGCTTTAGAAAGGGAGTGAGTCCAATCGCTGAAACCAATATCATCATAGTATTTTTCAATATCATCGACTGTTTGACCGTTATTCCAAGGGAAGGTTACTTGTTTGATGTCGCCGGCAAAATAGTATTCAACGTGACAGTTTGCACAGATTTCCGCACGTTTTTCAGTACGCGCTGCTGTATTAAAACTAAGATCAGATTGTGCCTTTCCTTCTGCTTTTGCTTTAGCCTGTAAGGCATTATTGAGGTGATCTAAGGCACGTAAAACATGTGGGCGTGCAATGCGTAATGCAGGTTTGCCTTCTGCAAAATCTTTTGATGTTGTATCGTGGCAATCAGCACAACCAATAGAATTGACGATTTCAGGTCCACCTTTTGCCCATTTTGCATTGAAATAGCCTTCTTCGCCCCACTCAGCGATTAAACGCGGTACATCGGGACCTTTACATGTCCAACAAGCCATTGGTTGAGGACCGTCATTAGCGGTTTTTGGTGCGCCGGTACGCAAAATATTACGTACATCTGTAATCGCATAAGCGTGCCCACGAGGTGCGTTATACTCTTTAGAAAACGCATAGCCGCCCCAAAGCACGATTAA
This sequence comes from Rodentibacter mrazii, assembly GCF_001998825.1. Classification (GTDB taxonomy): domain Bacteria; phylum Pseudomonadota; class Gammaproteobacteria; order Enterobacterales; family Pasteurellaceae; genus Rodentibacter; species Rodentibacter mrazii. The sequence goes on along the minus strand of NZ_MLHG01000012.1, from coordinate 53,915 downwards.
ACGTGGATCTTCTTCGTCGGCATAAATTAGTTTGTCGCCTTTTTCTGTTGCTTTCCAAGATTGGAACTGTTTGGGGTATTTTTCTGCGAATTTTTCGCTTACGGCTTCAATTTTTAAATTTGGGTTTGGTGCTTCAACGGGTTGCTCAACCGGTTTGTAAACCATTTCGGCTATTGCCGAATTATAACCGCCTAACGCTGCGAAAGTGGCAGCTAAGATAAGACTTTTTCTTAATGTATTCACGATAAACACTCCATAGCAAAGTGGGGAAAAATAAAACTATTCAAATGCAAATTATTATTGATAACTTATTGATCTTACTTAAAAAGATACTTCAGTTTGGAAGTAACGATAACAAAAGTATGGTGATTTTCTAGGGCTATTTGTGAAAAAGTTGCTTTAGATCAAAGGAAAAAATAAAAATACACCTAAAGAGTTAGTTGGGGGGATTGAAGGGGGGGAGTAACGAATTTTTAACCGCACTTTGGTTTCTTTACAGTATTATGCAAAACAGTAATTTTAACGAAACATAGGAACACACTGCGTATGTATGTTATAAAGTCAAACCATAGCAAAATGTTATAAACGGACACACGCAGTGTGTCCTTACAAATAAACCTAAAATTAGGTTTATGAAACTGCATTATGTAGCAGTTTCTTTATATAAAGTGCGGTCGAATTAATTTATTGTTTCCAATTTATGCGTTCAATTAATGTTTGCTTCACTTCTTTGCACGCTGTCCCAAATCGGTAATGGTGTAGGACAGCGGAAGACTTGAACAGTTGGATACCAGAGATTGGTTGGGTTAACCAAACCCCAACGCCAATCACCAACATAAGACAACATTAATAAACTTGGTATGCCCATTGCACCTGCAGCATGAATGACAGAAGTACAAGTTGATACAAGGCAATCAAGATGCATTAACATCGCAGCCGTTTGGGCAAAATCTTTTGCATTTTTAGTCACCTGTGGAATATTATATTTTTCCAATAGCTGTATTTCTTGTTCATTACAAGCCTTTTGAACACAATACCAATCAATCCCAGGCATTTGAAATAAGGTTTCAATATAGTCTAAGTTATGGATAGAACGGTATGCATCATTTTCATTTATTGGATCACCACGCCAGGCAATGCCGACTTTTAAATTGCCTGTATCCGGAAATAAATTTGCGGTTTTTCTTTGAGTACTTGATTTCGCAAAAAGGTAAGGGTGTCGTTTCGGCAAATACTGAAACGGTGTACTTACATAAGCTAAAATCTCATGGGGATAGACCCAGTAATCAAATTCACCCAGAATTTCCGCTTGTTGACTTAATTTGGATGAGTCAATCACCTGATCAATATCAGGATGGGTGGAAAGGAGTGAAACAATAGGGCTTTGCACAATCCATTTTACTGTTTTTGCGCCTTGACTTTTAAAATAATAAGCTAGTTGTGCAAACATAATTTCATCACCTAAACCAAATTCAGTCCAAACCACAATAGTTTTTCCTGCTAAGTGTTCGCCTTTCCAACGTTTATCATAAAATTGTTCCAGAGGTGGTGTTGGGGTTCGACGTAGATGAGCATTGCCTAAAATTTTTTCCCGTTGCTGAAATCCTATTTGATAGTTTCCATTGGCTAAAGTGTTTAAGGTAGAATAAATATTCATTACCGGGGTAAGCGTCCTGTCAAACAAGCGTTGCCAACTTTCGTAGCTAACAGAAGGAATGTTATGAAATAGTTTAGCTCTAATAAAGTGAGGTAAAACGGAGCGTGGATTGACATATTCCATTTTTTCCAACAATGGAAGAAGGTGAATGGTTGGAGACTTCTCATTAAGAGCCTGTATGATTTGTGACTCGAGTTCAGCCACATTGAGCGTATTTTTACTAAAAATCCAAATGCCGGGATTCGAATTTTCGTGGAAAGTTAAAAGTTCCGGAAAAAGTGCGGTCAACATTTTAGGTGTTTTTTCAACAATACGTTCCATCAATAATAAACCGTCATTTTTCAGCACTCTTATCCAACATAGTAGATTTTCTTTGGAATAAGCGAGATCCGCATCGACAAACATAGCGGAAAAAGTAGAGTCCTTTGTATGTTGAAGTTTATCCTTCGTACCTAATTCCCGATTCCAAGAGCGAAGTTGTAATTTTTCAAGAAATTCTTGATTAAAATTAGTCATCATTAAATCGGAACAAAGTTTGAGTGCTATATTTTGTTCGGTCATTTTGTGTTATTCCTGATTGGCATTTGATAAGTTGAATTTGAATGATCTGTTAAGAGATTGTAAGGATTGTAAGAGTTACCCACTTGGCAATGGGTAACTATAAATTTAAATGAAAAAAAATCAAGTGGAGATAAGAATAATTAATTTGAAGGATGTTAAGATAAAAAACATACGACAAAAAACTTTTCTGTTACTTAGCTGACATTGAAGGAAATGTTTTAAGTCTATTACTCCGGCACGAAAAACTGCAAATTGAGAGCCTGTTTGAGGAACAATAAGTTTTTACTTTTTCTTTTGACAGTGAGGACAAATATAGCTGTTGCGTTGCCCAATAACTAAACTTTCAATTTTTGTACCGCACTTTGGACAAGGTTTACCTTTATTACCATAGACCAGTAATTCTTGTACAAAATAACCGGGGCGTCCATCAGGCTGTAAAAAATCTTTGAGTGTTGTCCCCCCTTGTTGTATCGCTTGTGTCAGTACGGATTTGATCGTATCTGCTAATAATATACATTGTTTTCGGGTTAGATTTGCCACCACTTTTTGTGGATGTAAGCCGCATAAAAATAAACTTTCATTGGCATAAATATTACCGACACCGACAACAATTGCATTATCCATTAAGAAGGTTTTAAGTGCGGTCAATTTTTTACGGGATTTTTTAAAAAGATATTCGGCGTTAAATTCGTCAGAAAGCGGTTCGGGACCGAGTTTCAAAAAAAGATGAAATTCATCAAGGTTTTCTGTCCATAACCATGCGCCAAAACGGCGGGGATCGTTATAGCGTAATAATTTCCCATTGCTCATGACAATATCCACATGATCGTGTTTATCAATAGGGCTATCATGCGGTACAATTCGAACAGATCCCGACATACCTAAATGCCCAATGATGTATCCGTTTTCCGTGTGGATAATCAGATATTTTGCTCGACGCGAAAGCGTTAGAATTAGCACGTTAGACAATTCCATTAATTCAGGTGAAACAGGCCAGCGTAATTTAGGTTGGCGAACAATAATTTTTTCAATAATAAAACTTTTTAAATAAGGGCTTATACCACGTAGGGTGGTTTCAACTTCAGGTAATTCAGGCATAGTTGAGATCTCTAATAAATTTTGTGTACAAAAAAACCCGAGCAATCTCGGGCTTTTTCAAATCAGCAAAATTATTTGATTTTTGCTTCTTTATAGATAACGTGTTTACGTACTACCGGATCAAATTTTTTGATTTCCATTTTCTCAGGCATATTACGTTTGTTTTTATCGGTTGTGTAGAAGTGACCGGTCTCTGCAGTAGAAACTAAACGGATTTTCTCACGAGCGCCTTTCGCTGCCATGTTTTAGCTCCTTAGATTTTTTCGCCACGAGCACGGATTTCAGCTAACACTGCATCAATGCCTTTTTTATCAATAATACGCATACCTTTCGCTGTTAAGCGTAAAGTTACGAAACGGTTTTCACTTTCAACCCAAAAACGGTGGGTGTGAAGGTTTGGAAGAAAACGACGACGTGTCGCATTCATTGCGTGTGAGCGGTTATTACCCACAGCTGGACGCTTGCCTGTTACTTGACAAACTCTAGACATAATAATCTCCAATAATTAAATATAAGCTCGAGCTTACGTTTCGGATTGTTCTAAACCTAGTCTAACTAGATTTGCTGCCTCGTCAGGTCGCGCAAATCCGACCCGCTTACTATATTAAAGGTGGCAGATTATACTGACTTTATTTCCATTTCTCAAGTATAAATACGATTTTCCTAGAGGGAGCGAGAAAAAATAAGTGGTTTTCATGAGAATTAAAGAAAATTATGCTCAGCAAAGGAATAACAGTCGTTTTTTCCTACGATGAAATGATCGAGAACACGAATTTCCATTAATTCTGCCGCCTCACAAATTTTTTGTGTGACGAGCTGATCTGCATGGCTGGGTTCTGCTATCCCCGAAGGATGGTTATGCACTAAAATGATTGCCGCTGCATTACAATAAAGCGCTTCTTTAATTATTTCGCGCGGATACACGTTTGCTACATTAATTGTGCCTAAAAATAACCGCTCTTTTTTTATGAGCCTGTGTTGATTGTCTAAAAATAACACCATGAAAATTTCCCGTTCTTCGTGTTGTAATTCCATTCTCAAATAGAATTTAACGGTTTCAGGTTCTGTAAAAATTTGTGCATGAAACATTTCTTGTTTAAGGTAACGTTTGGTCATTTCAGTGGTGGCTTGGAGTTGAATAAATTGTGTAATACCTAAACCTTTCATTGCACAAAAAGAGGTTTGATCGGCAGAAAGCAATGCTCGGATCGAACCAAAATGCTCAAGTACTTGTTTGGAAAGCTGCATAACGGGACAATTTTTTATACCGGTGCGTAAAAAAATTGCCAGGAGTTCATGGTCTGAAAGTGTGGTCACGCCGTATTTTAATAATTTTTCACGCGGCATAAGTTGAGGAGATTCCATCGCATTATTTTGTGTTAATAAAAATCTTTCGGATTTTGATCGCTCTCATATTATTCGACAAGTTTAGAGTATGAACACTGCGTAACGGATCGCGAAAATAAAATTTTTTATTCAACTAAATTGAAGTAAAATACAGGAATTGTGGTTAACCACTAACAAATTAAATGGAGAGGAAATGAAGCTAAGCGGAAAACGTATTGTCGTGGGGATAACCGGAGGAATTGCAGCATATAAAACCATTGAATTTATTCGCTTATTACGTAAAGCTGAGGCTGACGTTCGTGTAGTATTAACACCCTCTGCCGCAGAGTTTGTTACACCACTGACTTTACAGGCTATTTCAGGTAATGCGGTCTCACAGTCCTTACTTGATCCTCAAGCGGAACTTGCCATGGGGCACATTGAGCTTGCAAAATGGGCTGATGCAATAGTAATCGCACCGGCGAGTGCTGATTTTATCGCACGTTTTACTGTTGGAATGGCAAATGATTTACTTTCTACGATTTGCTTGGCAACTAATGCACCGATTTTTCTTGCGCCGGCAATGAACCAACAAATGTTCCATCAGCAAATAACGCAACAAAATTTGACCGCACTTCGAGCAAGGGGCATACAACTTATAGGACCAAATAACGGTGTTCAGGCTTGTGGTGATATAGGGGTGGGACGGATGTCGGAACCGACGGAAATATTTGCGATGCTTTCAGATTTCTTCACGAGAGATCAAGACTTGCAAGGGGTAAAAGTGGTGATTACAGCAGGACCTACCCGCGAAGCCATAGATCCCGTGCGTTATATTTCTAATCATAGTTCTGGAAAAATGGGCTTTGCTATTGCTGAAAATTTTGCGAAACGTGGTGCGGGTGTGACATTAATTACAGGACCTGTAACTTTATCGACACCGAATAATGTAACTCGTATTGATGTGTTATCGGCGAAAGAAATGTGGCAGGCTGCACTTGAAAATGCCGTTAAAAATCAGATTTTTATTGGTTGTGCGGCGGTAGCGGATTATCGTGTTGCGGATATTGCAGATCAGAAAATTAAAAAATCTGCTGATGAAATGCTACTTAAATTGGTTAAAAATCCGGATATTATTGCAGATGTAGGGCATTTAACGGAGAATCGTCCTTTCACTGTGGGATTTGCGGCAGAGACACAACATCTTTCCGATTATGCAAAAGAGAAACTTAAACGTAAGAATTTAGACATGGTTTGTGCGAATGATGTCTCTGAGGGGCAGGTATTTAATGCCGATGACAATGCTTTACAGCTTTTCTGGAAAGAGGGGAGTAAAACCCTTTCTTTAAAATCAAAAACTGAACTTGCTGCTGATTTAGTCAATGAGATCGTTGAACGATACCAAAAAACATTATAATTTTTGACCGCACTTTATATAAAAAACAGAATTTCAAACGGAGTATGAGATGAAAAAAATAGACGTAAAAATTTTGGATCAACGTATTGGGAAGGAATTTCCTTTACCTGCTTATGCCACAGAGGGTTCTGCAGGTCTAGATTTGCGGGCATTAATTGATGAAAGTTTTGAGATTCAGCCGAATGAAACCAAATTGATTCCGACAGGTTTATCCATTTATATTGCCGATCCAAACCTAGCTGCAATGATTTTACCCCGTTCAGGTCTAGGACATAAACATGGGATTGTGTTGGGTAATTTAGTGGGGTTAATTGATTCAGACTATCAAGGACCTTTAATGGTTTCAATGTGGAATCGTAGTGCAGAACCGTTTAAAATTGAAGTCGGTGATCGCATTGCACAGTTAGTATTCGTCCCAGTGGTGCAGGCTGAATTTAATCTTGTACAGGATTTTCAGCAAACCGAGCGTGGTGAAGGCGGCTTTGGGCATTCAGGCAAACAATAACCTATGATAGAAGAACAATTATCTTTATCCGGTGTGGATGAAATTGCACCGGAAGTAAAAACACCTAAAATTGAAAAACGCACTGTGAAAGAACGTCGTCAGCAAGTGCTAACGGTGTTAACACATATGTTACATTCTGAACGGGGAATGGAGCGTATGACTACTGCCCGTTTGGCACAGGAGGTTGGTGTGTCGGAGGCGGCACTTTACCGTTATTTCCCGAGTAAAACAAAAATATTTGAAGCATTGATTGAAAATATTGAAAGTAATTTATTGAGTCGAATCAACGCTTCTATCCGCAATGAAACCAATACGCTGAATCGAGTTCATGATATTTTGCAGATGATTTTGGATTTTGCCCGCAAAAATCCTGGTTTCACACGCATTTTAACGGGGCATGCACTGATGTTTGAAAATTCGGAACTACAGGCACGTGTTGCAATGTTTTTTGATCGCCTTGAAATGCAATTTGTAAATATTCTACAAATGCGTAAACTACGGGAAGGAAAGGGGTTTTCAGTGGATATTCGCATTATTGCAGCACATTTAGTGACCTTATGCGAGGGACAATTTATGCGTTATGTTCGGACAAATTTCCGTACGACATCGAGTCAATCCTTTGAACAACAATGGCGTTTTATTGAACCCTTATTTGCTTAATTGACTTTCTTAGGGAAATGTATGATTATTCCGTGGCAAGAGTTAGAGCCTGCAACCCTTGATAATATTATTGAAAGTGTAATATTACGAGAGGGTACTGATTACGGTGCGGAAGAAATTCCACTGGCTCGTAAAAAAGAACAATTATTAGAAAAAATCCGTAATGGAAGTGCGGTCATTGTTTGGTCAGAATTACACGAATCCATTGATATAAAAGATAAAATGGGCTTTTTGAAATAGGAACTGGTGAGGAGTCAATATGTCAGATTATATTGATGCTGATATTGAAGTGGAACAATTGCAAGATGAACATTCTCCATCTACAAGGGATCCTGCTTTAGATTGGTTTTTGACACATTGTCATTTACACAAATATCCTGCTAAATCCACTTTGATTTATGCAGGAGAAGATGCAACCACGCTTTATTATGTCATTAAAGGTACAGTGATGGTTTCAGCTAAGGATGATGAAGGCAAAGAGATGATTTTAACTTATCTCGGCGCTGGTGAGTTTTTTGGTGAGGCCGGTTTATTTGATGAAGGGTCAAAGCGTTCAGCTTGGGTAAAAACTAAAACGCCTTGTGAGATTGCTGAAATTTCTTATAAAAAATATCGCCAATTGATCCAAATTAATCCTGAAATTTTAATGTTTTTAACAGCACAGTTAGCGCGTCGGGTGCAAAATACCTCCCGTCAAGTAAGTAATTTGGCGTTTTTAGATGTAGCCGGACGTATCGCTCAAACGCTAATTAATCTTGCAAAACAGCCAGAGGCAATGACTCATCCGGATGGAATGCAAATTAAAATTACACGCCAAGAAATTGGACAAATGGTCGGTTGTTCTCGTGAAACAGTAGGGCGTATTATTAAAATGTTAGAAGATCAAAATTTGATTTATGCCCATGGTAAAACAATTGTTGTTTATGGCGTAAGATAGTGGATAATCCCCTGAAAAGGGGATTATCTATATAAAAAAATAATTTTTGAATATTTAATATTCAAATAGATACACATTAAATTGACAATAAGGGAAAAGGATTTTATCATACGCGTATTTCTACGAATATGTAGAAAAACAGGATTGGTCTCCTGAAAAGTGGCTTAAAAGGTTGAGAAGCCTTTTTTATCGTTTTATGTCGCGCAGACTAGAACACCTCTATGGTGAGCTAGGTAGAAATTCCGCAAGGATGCGTACAGTAAGCCACTTGCTGTTAAGACCAATTCTGCTTAGTTCACCACCCTAGCATAGTCTAGTAGATTTTCTAATATTCTCCCCAAATTTTAATATTCCCCAAAATACGTTTATAAAGTGGTTTTTCTTAATTTTTTATAAAAAAATACCGCTCAAGGGCTTGAACGGTATGTATGCTAAGTCGTTATTTTCTTATTAATGGATTTGGCGCTTAATTGCTTCAGCCACTAATTCTGCTTCTGGTCCTAAGATGACCTGCAATCCATCATTCCCTATTTTGATCGTGCCTTTTGAGCCTAAGGATTTAAGCTGTGTTTCATTGATATTGTTGTGATTAACTAAGGTGAGGCGTAATCGGGTGATACAAGCATCAATATTTTTGAAGTTTTCTTTTCCGCCTAATGCATCAATAAATTTAATTGCTCTTTCTTCACGAGAGGATGTGGTTGCTGTCGGAGATTCCTCTAGAGATTCTTCTTGTTCTTCGCGTCCAAGGGTTTTGAGGTTGAAGACCTTGATTGCCGTGCGGAATATCACATAGTAAATCGCAAAGAAGAGCACACCTTGTATAATGAGCATATACCAATTTACTGCGAGTGGATTGCGAGAGGAAAGCACCATATCCACCAAACCGGCACTGAAACCAAAACCCGCAATCCAGTGCATACTTGCTGCAATAAATACGGAAATACCGGTTAAGAGTGCGTGAATGACATAAAGAATCGGTGCCACGAACATGAATGAAAATTCAAGCGGCTCGGTGATTCCGGTGAAGAATGAAGCAAACGCAGCAGCCAACATAATTGATGCCACTTTAGCTTTTTGGCTTGGTTTGGCGCTGTGATAAATTGCTAATGCGGCTCCCGGTAAACCAAACATCATGACAGGGAAGAAGCCTGCTTGATACATTCCCGTCACACCTATGGTTGCCGTTCCTTCAGCAAGCGATTTTACCCCACCAAGGAAGTTTGGAATATCGTTGATACCGGCTACATCAAACCAGAATACAGAATTTAATGCGTGGTGTAAGCCCACAGAAATAAGCAAACGGTTAAAGAAACCGTAAATCCCTGCACCCACTGCACCTAAATCTTTAATGGACTCACCGAAAGAAACGAGCGCATTAAAAATATGTGGCCAAACATAGAGGAGAACAAAAGAAATAGCGATCATTACAAAAGCCACCACAATCGGGACGAGTCGTTTTCCACTAAAGAAGGAAAGGGCTTTTGGTAATTCCACTTGATAGAAACGATTATAAAGTTCGGCAGAAATAACACCTATTAAGATCCCGACAAATTGGTTGTTAATTTTGCTAAAAGCAGCGGGTACTTGGCTTGGGTCAATATGTTGTAGTTGTGCCACGCCGCCCGGTGAAAGCAAGGTTGTGACCACATAAAAACCCACTAAACCGGAAAGGGCAGCAGAACCATGTTTGTCTTTTGATAAACCAAAAGCCACACCAACGGCGAATAATAAGCCCATATTATCAATAATCGCCGCCCCTGATTTGATTAATAATGCCGCTAATTGACTATTGGCACCCCAACCATCAGGGTCGATCCAATAACCGATCCCCATTAATAATGCGGCAGCAGGTAATGCGGCTACCGGAACCATTAACGCCTGCCCGATTTTTTGTGCATAACTAAGAATGCTCATAAATCCTCCTTTAATTTTTTACTAACTGCTTGTGAATGAGGTATTCACAAGCTATTCCTTGTATTTTATTAGTGATTATTCCACTGTTAATTTTTTACCGTCATAGCTTAATGCTTTCACGGAGGTTAAGGCTTTTCCTCCATCGGTTTCACCGCCAATTAATAGCACTTTATTATCATAAGAAACGGATAATCCATAGCCGATATTCATTGGTAACTCGCCAATAATACGCCATTTTCCATTATTTAACGTATAAATTTCCTTGTGCCATGCTTTGGTTAAACCTTTGTGAGCGTGTAGCATACCTTCTTTAAATTGTTTAACGGAGCCGGGGAAGTTTGCCCCTCCGGTCACTAAATAATGACCATGGCTATAACCCGCCATAGCGCCGGCTAAACCGTCTTGGCTTTTACCTTTTGGAGCAGGCAAATCCGGTAAGTTTTTCCATTGAACTCCTTTGGTGGTAAATTTACCTTGATGGGTTTCTGCGGTACGAAGTCCGGGTTTTATTTCCCCATTCACGACTATTAAATTATTGCCTTGAATGGTAAATGCCGCGCCCGCACGACCGGAGAAAGGTACTCGACCTTCATTACGCCATTTATTCGTAGAAGGTTCATAACTTAATAATTCCGTAGTAAAGAAGTAATCTTCCGGACGTTGGTTGAAATAGGCAGCCGTTATTTCATCCTTTTTCATTTTATCTTCACCGGCAGCCACTGTATCTTGAAAGAAACCGTTAAAGATAGACAGATTGGATCCGCCTATAATATAAACTTTATCACCCTGTGATGCACCGGATGAGCCTACTAAACCGCGTGGAGAACGAGTTGGCAATTTCGTCCAAGTATTATCTGTCGGATTATATTGATAGGCATCATTGATCAGTTGCAGCTCGCCTTTTTCATTTTTTTGCAAGCCGCCAAATACATAAAGTTTTCCATCTACGGCAGCTGCAACGGGTTGATTACGTTCGCCCCCCGGGAAAGCGGCAATCTCTTCCCATTGTGCAGTCGGCTCTTTTAAATTGAGGGAGTAGAATTTGTTTCCGCCGGAACCTAATCCTACATATACGGTATCGCCGATTAACGCACCTGCACCGCTTTTAATACCTACGGGAAGATCAGGATAGGCTTGAACGTTTGAAGAAAATGTTACGGTGGCAAAAAGTGCAGTGCATAATGCTGTTTTCGTTAATGTCATAATAAACCTCATTAGGTAATGTTATGGTTTGCTATTCATAAAACGGCATTGAATAGAGTTATTTAAAGTGCAGTCAAAAATATGAGCATTTTTAACCGCACTTTGGGTTATGGAATCAAGAGATTCGGGATAAACGTAATGATTTGTGGGAAGATCGTAATTAAAACCAACATAGTAAAAATTGGTACTAAGAACGGTAATACCCCTTTTGTGACGGTGGATACCGACATATTTCCCACACGTGCTACCACAAAGAGTGCCATCCCCATTGGCGGTGTTAGGATACCGATCATCATATTCAAGGTCGTCATCACACCAAAGAATACGAGGTCGATATTAAATTGCATGGCAATTGGGATAAGCATTGGAAGCACTAGGAATTGCAATGCCAAGGCATCAATAAACATACCGAGGAAGAGCAACAACGCATTGATCATCACTAAGACCATTAATGGTGAATCTGCAACGGCAACAAAGACGTCAGCAATACGCATTGCCACCTGTTCACGAGCGATCATATCGCCGAAGAAAGTGACCGTCATAATCATTAACGCTACCACACCAGTAATTGCCATAGCTTCAACACAGCTGTTGAAAAGCATTTTTAGGGTGAGTTCTTTATAAACAAATTTACCGATAATCACGGAATAAGCTGCTGCAACGACAGCAGATTCAGTTGGACTGAATAAACCGGAGAAAATACCACCAATAATTAATAGTGGGGTTAAAATCGCCCAAAATGCTTTTTTAAATGCGGTACAAAGCTGTTCTCGAGAGGCTTTTGGTGTTCTTGGATAACCGCGTTTTTTAGATACATAATAATTCATCACCATCAATGCGATTGTCACCAATACACCCGGGACGAAACCAGCGATAAAAAGCTTCGCAATGGATTCATTGGCGATTACGCCGTAAATAATCATAGCAATGCTCGGTGGAACTAATGGACCGATAATACAGGAAGCTGCCGTAATACCACCGCAAATGTCATCGTCATAGCCGGCATCACGCATTGCTTTAATTTCAAGTTGCCCCAAGCCACCCGCATCCGCAAGGGCAGAACCGGACATACCGGAGAATAATAAACTTGCCCCGATATTCACATGCCCCATCCCTCCAGTGTAGTGACCAAGCAGTGCTTTGGCAAAGTTAAAGATCCGTTCGGTGATTCCCCCTGTATTCATCAAAATACCGGTGAGAATATAAAATGGCACAGCGAGGAGTGGGAAACTATCAAGACTGTATACCAGTTTATCGGCAGCGGCATTCACCACATTCCAACGGGTCATCGAAAAATAAAGCAGGGAAGTAATAAAGAGAGACCAGCCCACAGGCACGCCTAAGAACATAATCACTAACCAAACAAGTAACGCGACATAAACTGCGTTAGAGCCTAATTTCACATAGTTTGTGATACGTAGCACTTTAAACCAGTCCGGCGCGAGGAATAAAATGGCTAGCAAAATGACCGCACTTATAATGAAAAATGTGGTGGGTAAATAGCTTTTTCCTTCTTTGAAATTGTGTGCTTGGGCTTGGAAAAAACGTACCATCATCAGTACGGCGACGATAGGTAACGAAGCAAAGATCCATTTTTCAGAAATACCACCAAGTGCATCAATAGGGAATGAGGCACTCATAAAATTTCGAATACCAAAGTGAATAAAAAAGAAAATACTGGCAAAAATAATGAGTTGAACAAAAGTATTGGTAATTTTTCTGATTCGCTCGGGCATTAAGTTGGTTAAGAAATCAATATAAACGTGTTCTTGTTTTCTGATAGCTACACTAATCCCCAGCATCCCTACATAAACAAAAAGGAGTTTAGCAAGTTCTTCACTCCAAATAAGTGGGGAGTGAAAGACCTGTCGGGAAAGAATCTGGGCAATAAGAATACAAAAGATGACGAGAAATAATACGCCACCAATCCATTCTTCAAGTTTGTTAAAAATTTTCATACTTCACTCCATGAACGAAGACTAAAGGAAGCAAGATGAGATGAAGTGCGTCAAATGCTTTTGACGCACTCTGTGTGGTTTATTTATTGATTGCTTCAATTTCTTTTAATGCAGTTTCACCTTTGCTACCGGTTTGTTTTACAAACTCAGCATAGAATGGTTTCATTGCTTCTTTAAACGGAGTGAGATCCGGATGGGTTACGGTAACACCTTGTTTCTCAAAGAAAGCAACTAACTCTTTTTCACCATCAATAAATAATTTCGTATGGTATTTTGCCGCATTTTCAGCCGCATCTTTTACTACTTTTTGGAGATCTTCTGGCAAATCTTGATAGGTTTCGTTACTGACCAAATAAAGTTGGTCGTTCAAAATGTGGTTTGTCATGGCTAAGAATTTTTGCACTTCATAAAACTTTTGTGCTTGTACGGTCGCTAATGGATTTTCTTGACCATCTACAGAATTGGTTTGAAGGGCAAGATACACCTCTGAGAATGCCATTGGTGTAGGAGCCGCACCGACATATTTTGCGTATGCCAAATTAGTGGCGGCATTTGGTACGCGGAGCTTGAGACCTTTCATATCGGCGATGCTATTAATTGCACGATTTGAAGTAGTTTGGCGTGTACCGTTATAGGCCTGTGATAATAATGTCACACCTAATTCTTTGTTCATTTTTTGAATGAGATCTTTACCAAAGGCTGTGTCATGCAAGGCTTTTTGTGCAACGTCGTAGTCGGAGATGACATAAGGAAGAGCAAACACCGCAGCCTCAGGATAGAACAGTTGGAAACGTGCTGATTCTGCAAAAGTGAAATCAAGAGAACCATCTTTTAGTTGTTTTAACATGGCACGATCATCGCCTAATTGTGAGCTAGGATAGAGCGATACCTCAATTTTGCCGCCTGATTTTTCTTTTACTTCTTTAGCAAACATCTCTGCTGCTTTATATTCATTAGACGAAGTTCCAGCATTCATACCGAATTTTAAATCATAATCTGCAGCGAAAACAGCAGAAGACAGACCGGCAGTAATGGCAGCGGTAAGAAAAAGTTTAGTAAATTTCATAGTGTTGCTCCTAATGTGGAAACTATCAGGGTTGATAGTGTTAGCATAAGAATTTTGGTAAAACAAGTACCCAAAACAATTTATTCGATTTTCATTTTAAGAGTAAAAAAGTATTTTTAAAATAGTTTATGGAGTTTTATTTCAAAAATGAGACATTGATCACATTTGAGAAAATATACTTCAAAAATAAATTTAAAATGAAGTTTTGTTTCTATATAATGCTGGGGAAAAGTAATGGAAATCGGGATTTTTAATGATCTCAGTTAATCCGAATAGGAAATGAGGGTTTTTTATGTCTAAACTTACACATGAACAGATTTTTCAACGTATTCAAAATGGTTTAATTGCTTCTTGTCAGCCTGTAGATGATGGTCCGATGGATAAACCGGAAGTCGTTGCGGCAATGGCTCAAGCTTCAGTAGTAGGCGGTGCGGCAGGGATTCGCATTGAAGGCGTGGAAAATTTAAAAGCTACCCGAGCTGTCGTAAAAGCGCCGATTATAGGCATAGTCAAACGTGATTTATCTGATAGTCCTGTTCGTATCACTCCGTTTCTGAATGATATTGAAGAGCTTGCTAATGCCGGAGCTGATATTATCGCTGTGGACGGGACTCATCGCCCTCGTCCGGTTGATTTGGAAAGTGCGGTCAAAAAAATCCATGAATTAGGCTGTCTTGCTATGGCGGACTGTTCCAATTTGGAAGAAGGATTATATTGTCAAAAACTTGGTTTTGATATTATCGGTAGCACGATGTCCGGTTATACCGGTGGTATTGTACCGGAAGAACCGGACTATCAATTAGTAAAAGATTTGAAATCAGCAGGCTGCCGTGTGATGGCGGAAGGGCGTTACAATACACCGGAATTAGCGAAAACCGCTATTGAAATCGGTGCGGATTTTGTGACGGTTGGCTCTGCATTAACCCGTCTAGAACATATTGTCGGTTGGTTTGTCGATGCAGTGAAATCGGCAAAATAATAGAAGGAATTCACTATGCGCTGTTTAGCTTTAGATATTGGTGGAACTAAGATTGCCGCTGCAATTGTTCAAGAGGGCAAAATTACGCAACGCCAACAAATTTCTACACCAAAAAATAATGCGGCAGAAGCATTACATCAAAGTATCGCCCTATTATTAACAGAGTATGCAGAACAATTTGATTATGTTGCGGTTGCTTCTACCGGCATTATAAATCAGGGAATTTTGACCGCACTTAATCCTAAAAATTTAGGGGGATTAGCGGAATTTCCGCTTAAAGCAAGCATTGCCCGGCACACGGATAAACCGATTGGGTTACTAAATGATGTACAAGCTGCTGCCTATGCGGAATACCAATTACAGGGGCGGGATAAATTAGCCAATTTTACTTTTATTACTGTTTCAACCGGGGTTGGCGGCGGATTAATTGTCAATCATCAATTACTCACTGAACCAAACGGCATCTCAGGACATATCGGTCATACATTGGCTGATCCTAACGGTCCCTTATGCGGCTGTGGACGGCGTGGTTGTGTGGAGGCTATCGCAGCCGGACGAGCCATTGAAGCAGTATCTTCCACTTGGAATGATCCTTGCTCGCCGAAAGAAGTCTTTGAACGCTTTAGAAAAAATGATGAAAAAGCGACCGCACTTGTAGCACGTTCAGCCCTTGCTATTACTAATTTAGTCGCTGATTTGAAAATTTCGATGGATATGCAAAAAATTGCCATTGGTGGAAGTGTTGGATTGGCTGAAGGTTATTTACCTTTGATACAACAGTTTTTGAATGAAATGCCGGAAGTTTATCATTGTGATCTTATTCCGGCTCAATTTGGGCAAGACGCCGGTTTAGTAGGGGCTGCCTATTGGGTAAAAGATTTCTTACTCGCACCGTTGCAAGGAGGAGGCTATGACTAAAAATGGGAATATTTTAAATACCATAAGTTCGCTTTATCAAAGCCTGACGAAAACCGAAAAAAAAATTGCCGATACGGTTTTAACTTCTCCGGATCTTGTTGTGGGTTATCCGCTTTCTGAAATTGCAGAGAGTTTAGGCGTGGGAGAGGCGACTCTTGTTCGCTTTTGTCGTTCAGTCGGTTTTAAAGGTTTTAGTGATTTTAAGCTGGAGCTTTCCATTGAACTGGCGACAAAAGACAATGATTCGCACCCCTTGCTGGAAAATGATATTGAGCCGACAGATAGCTCACGCCATACCGCACAAAAATTACAAACTGCCATTACGAACGTGGTAGATGAAACAATTAATTTACTCGACTTCGATCAGTTAGAACAGACCGTTAATGCGATACGCCGTGCGAATCGTATTTTTTTATTTGGTGTGGGCTCATCGGGGATTACGGCAGAAGAAGCAAAAAATAAATTAATGCGTATTGGTTTTCAGGTGGATGCAACCGGAAATAACCATTTTATGTATATGCAGGCAGCATTGTTAAAACCACAGGATGTTGCCATTGGAATTAGCCATTCCGGGTATTCGCAAGAGACTGCCCATGCGTTAAAAATTGCCAAACAGAATGGAGCTACCACAGTAGCAATCACTCACAGCCTACGTTCACCTATTACAAGCTCTGCAGATTTTGTATTAGTAAACGGTAATAAACAAGGCAAATTACAGGGGGATTCTATTGGTACTAAAATTGCCCAGCTTTTTGTATTAGATTTGATTTACGCTTTATTAGTGCAAAGTAAGCAAGATAGAGCGATCGCAATAAAGCAAAAAACGCTCGATGTTATTCTCGAGCAACGTATAAAATAGGAGAAAATTATGCGTGATTTAAAAGGTATTTTCAGTGCGTTATTAGTGTCATTCAACGAAGATGGATCAATTAATGAAAAAGGATTGCGCCAAATTATTCGTTATAACATTGATAAGATGAAAGTGGACGGTTTATATGTGGGCGGTTCTACCGGTGAAAATTTTATGCTTTCTACTGAAGAGAAAAAAGAAATTTTCCGCATTGCAAAAGATGAAGCCAAAGATCAAATCGCACTTATCGCCCAAGTGGGGAGTGTCAATTTGCAGGAAGCTGTTGAATTAGGTCAATACGCAACCGAATTAGGCTACGATTGTTTATCAGCCGTTACTCCCTTCTACTACAAATTCAGCTTTCCTGAAATCAAACATTATTACGACACCATCATAGAGAAAACAGGTAATAATATGATCGTGTACTCCATTCCGTTCTTAACCGGTGTAAATATGGGGATCGAGCAATTCGGCGAACTTTATAAAAACCCGAAAGTGCTTGGTGTGAAATTTACCGCAGGCGATTTTTATCTCTTGGAACGCTTGAAAAAAGCCTATCCAAATCATCTTATTTGGGCAGGTTTTGATGAAATGATGTTGCCGGCAGTTTCTTTAGGTGTAGATGGGGCGATTGGTTCGACATTCAATGTGAATGGCATACGTGCCCGCCAAATCTTTGAATTAACCAAAGCAGGAAAACTCCAAGAAGCCTTAGCCGTTCAACATATCACTAATGATTTGATTGAAGGAATTTTAGCCAACGGTTTATATTTAACTATCAAAGAATTGCTTAAATTAGAAGGAGTTGAAGCGGGCTATTGTCGTGAACCGATGACCGCAAAAGCAACGCCGGAACAACTGGCAAAAGCAAAAGAGTTAAAAGAAAAATATTTATAAATCGTAGCACTAGTAACGGCAAATTCAATTAAATATAGGGACACCGGCGTGGTGTCCCTACGGAATAAAAGCATAAGTTGTGCAACGATGGCACTAAGTGCGGTCAGAATATAAGGAAATTTATTATGCGTCTTATCCCTCTACAAACAAACGAACAAGTAAGTCGTTGGGCGGCACGTCACATTGTTGAGCGAATTAATCATTTTCAACCCACGGCAGAACGCCCCTTTGTTCTGGGTTTACCCACCGGTAGTACGCCTTTAAAAACCTATCAAGAATTGATTAGACTTCATCAAGCGGGTGAAGTTAGCTTTAAACACGTGGTGACGTTCAATATGGACGAATACGTGGATTTACCACAAGATCACCCTGAAAGTTATCACAGCTTTATGCATAAGAACTTTTTTGATCACATCGATATTCAACCGCAAAATATTAATATTCTGAACGGTAATACGGAAGATCATGATGAAGAATGTCGCCGCTATGAAGAAAAAATTAAATCTTACGGAAAAATTAATTTATTTATGGGTGGAGTAGGAAATGACGGGCATATTGCCTTTAATGAACCGGCATCATCCTTAAGTTCCCGTACCCGTATAAAGACATTGACACAAGATACCTTAATTGCGAATTCCCGTTTCTTTGATCATGATGTGGATAAAGTGCCGAAATATGCCCTAACTATTGGGGTTGCCACTTTATTGGATGCGGAAGAAGTGATGATTCTTGCTACTGGACATCAAAAAGCCCTTGCCGTACAAGCCGCAGTGGAGGGGGGGGTTAACCATCTATGGACAGTGACAGCATTGCAGTTGCATCGCCATTTTATTTTGGTGTGTGATGAGCCGGCACAGCAAGAATTAAAAGTAAAAACGGTAAAATATTTCAATGAGTTAGAACAACGTGCTATCCATAGCGTGTTATAACTTTATAATACCGTATAAAAGTGCGGTCGTTTTTTATTATTTTTTTAGGAAGATGAAATGAGATATGCATTAATTAATGCTGTAATTTATACAAAATACGATGTGCTACGCGATTTTGTGGTGGTGATTAACGGGGACATTATTGAAGCGGTTATTCCACAAAATGAACTTGAGGCAGGCATTAAAACTATTGATTTACAAGGTAATAATTTAACCGCTGGTTTTATTGATCTCCAACTTAACGGCTGTGGCGGAGTAATGTTTAACGATCAAACCACGGTGGAAACCTTGGAAATTATGCAAGCCACTAATTTAAAATCCGGCTGTACCAGTTTCTTACCAACCTTTATTACCGCACCGGACGAAGGCATTAGAAGTGCGGTTAAAATTATGCGGGAATATTTAACCAAGCATAAAAACCAAGCACTCGGTTTACACATTGAAGGGCCTTACATCAGCGTGGAGAAAAAAGGCGTACACCGCCCTGAATATATCCGTGAAATCTCTCCTGAAATGAAAAATTTTCTATGTGAGAATGGCGATGTGATTACTAAGATCACTATTGCTGCGGAAAATCCAACCTCGCAATATATTCCCGATTTCGTAAAAAATGGTATTGTTGTTTCCATTGGACATTCTAATGCGACTTATGAAACTGCTAAAGCGGCATTCCGTAAAGGGGCAACCTTTGCAACACATCTACATAATGCCATGTCGCCAATCAGCTCCGGTCGGGCTATGGGGGTTGTCGGTGCGGTGTTGGATTCCGATATCTACACCGCTATTATTATAGATGGTGTGCATATTGACTATGGTAACGTCAGAATCGACAAGAAGATTAAAGGTGATAAATTGTGCATTGTAACCGATTCTATTGCGGCAGCGGGTGCAGGACCTGAATTGGAAAGTTTCACCTTTGAAGGCAAAACCATTTATGTAAAAGAAGGTCGTTGTTATGATGCTAACGGTACTATTGCGGGAGCTTCGATCACGATGATGGAGTCCATCAAAAATGCGGTGGAATATGTAGAAATTCCTCTTGCAGAAGCGATTCGTATGACTAATCTCTACCCGGCACGAGCTATTGGCGTGGATGATCGTTTAGGTTCGGTAGAAAAAGGTAAAGTGGCAAATCTTGCCGTGTTTACACCAAATTATGAGGTGATTGGCACGGTGGTGAATGGGGAATGGAAACCGAATTTGTCATCATAAAAAA
Source organism: Rodentibacter mrazii (assembly GCF_001998825.1). Taxonomy (GTDB): domain Bacteria; phylum Pseudomonadota; class Gammaproteobacteria; order Enterobacterales; family Pasteurellaceae; genus Rodentibacter; species Rodentibacter mrazii. Next base: position 33,821 of record NZ_MLHG01000012.1, on the reverse strand, counting down.
ATAGATTAAATAAAAAATAAGAAAAATCCATATTGTAGCTACGGTATGGATTTTTTTCTTTATTGCTTTAATAAGAATAATTTTTATCTATAATGTAAAAACTTAGTTTAAGAGTAGGAGATTAAAATGGCGAAAGAAGAAGTCGGACATAATTTTTTGGCCCGTTTAGGAAAAACACGTTTACGTCCCGGCGGTAAAAAAGCAACGGATTGGTTGATTGGTAACGGTGATTTTACTCAGAATAAAAAAGTATTAGAAGTGGCGTGTAATATGGGGACAACGGCGATTGATTTGGCGAAACAATTCGGTTGTCAGATTGAGGGCGTTGATTTAGATGAGGAGGCGTTAGAAAAGGCGAAAGCCAATATCGCTGCCAATAACTTACAAGATAAAATTCATGTTCAACGTGCCAATGCAATGAAATTACCTTTTGAAGATGAGACTTTTGACATTGTGATCAATGAGGCGATGTTGACGATGTTGCCGGTAGATGCGAAGAAAAAAGCCATTGCGGAATATTTTCGGGTGTTAAAACCGAGTGGTTTCTTACTTACTCATGATGTGATGTTGGTAGGCGAAGATCATCAGACTATTCTTGATAATATGCGTAAAGCGATTAATGTCACAGTTACTCCCTTAACCAAAGAAGGTTGGAAAGGACTTTTTCGAGAAAGCGGATTCCGGAATGTGGATACATTTTCAGGTGAAATGACATTACTTTCACCAAAGGGAATGATTTATGATGAAGGCGTTTTGGGGACATTAAAAATCGTTAAAAACGCAATGAAGACAGAAAACCGTGAGCAATTTAAACGAATGTTTAAAACTTTTAATGATCCTGAACACAAATTGCATTTTATCGCAGTGTGTAGCCAAAAATAATTAGGAAGCTGAAAAAAGCAATGTTTAAAAAACGTTGGTTTTTGTGATCGCACTTTGGCGGTTAAAAGTAAAAAGGCGAATCTTAAGATTCGCCTTACAAAGATAGAAAACTATTTCAAATTACCAGAATACACGCATACCTACACCGATAGCTTTGTCGTCTTTTTTACCTTTGTAGTCGTATCCACCATTAAGGTTGTTAGCATAGTCTTTAGTGCGTAAATATTTACCTTCTAAGAACACCACAACTTGTTTGTGGAATTTATAGTCAGCACCAAGTAAGAAACCGTGAGTTTTTACTTTGCTGCTATCTTTGGTTTTTACACGTTCATATAGGTAGTTACCATAGATCTTGGATTTAGCAAGTGCTTGGTATTCAAAACCCGGAGATACGTAGAACTTATCAGTTTTTTGACCTTGATTTTTCTCGTGAGCATAACCAAAGTCACCGATTAATTTGAAATCGCCAAATGCATAGCTTAATGACGCTAAATAACCATCTTTACGATGTGATGCATTTGAACCAGTTTCATAGTTTGTGTGGCCATAAGCGAAACGTACATCATAGGCATCTTTGGCATAAATAGCGCCTACACTATAAGCATTTTTAATTGCAGGTTTAAGATCATTACCTTTATCATTATGACGTTGACCAAAGTTATAGTTTGCGCTTAGTTGTAAACCTTCAATACCACGATAGTCATAACGAATCACACCAGTACCGGAAGTAGGAATGTAATCGCCTTTTGGAATAAGACCGTACTCATAGTCGTTTGTTTGACTTAAATCATCAGCGATAGTCACTTGGCGACCAAATGTAATATCACCCGTTGCTTTGCTACCTAAACCTACATAAGCACGTTTAGCATAAAGGCTGCCAAATTGATCACGAGACTCAGTGTCATCAAAACGGAATTCAACACGACCTAACGCATAGAAATCATTATCTAAATCATGCTTAACAGTAAAACCTAAACGTGAACCGGCGTTACGTAAAGCTGAGTTTGATGTTTTTGTTGATACCCCTGCTGCTGTTGTGTCTTTAACTCGACTTTTTTCCATAATTAAACGAAGTGAACCGTATAATTCGACTTTAGTTCCTTCGTTATCGTAAATTACTGTCGCATTCGCTGCTGAAGCTGCAAACGCACCGATGATTAATGCTGCTAGTGTTTTTTTCATAATTGTTATTCCTTATTTGGTGTGATACGACCAAGATTGAACTTTTCATTATTGAAAATGTCAATCGCCTAAATAGACAGTTCGAATCATTGCAAAAAGCCTTTTTTCTGTCAATGGAAAAAAGTTGTAATATTCCAAATATCAGATCAAGATCACATTTTTAAACTAGATAAGAGCAATAATTAAACAAATTTGGTTTATAAAACACAAAAAACACCCTGATTTACTCAGGATAGTAACCTTCATCTTCAAAAGTAGGATTTTCCGCCCCTTTTTTTGCCAACACATCACAAATTTCATTTTCACGATGCCCTACATGCCCCTTTACCCATTTCCATTCGATTTTGTGACGTTGAATGGCATCGTCTAGCATTAACCATAAATCTTGGTTTTTTACCGGCTTACTGTTGCTGGTTTTCCAATTATTTTTTTTCCAATTTGTAATCCACCGGGTGATACCGTTTTTCATATATTGGCTATCACTATAAAGAGTAACACGGCACGGTTCTTTCAAGGTATTGAGCGCCTCAATTACTGCACGTAATTCCATGCGGTTATTTGTGGTATTGAAATAGCCTTTAGAAAGTTGTTTTTCATGCTCTTTATAGCGTAATAGAATACCAATTCCCCCCGTACCGGGATTGCCGAGGCAAGAGCCATCGGTAAAAATTTCAATCTGTTTTTGCATAACAAAATCGTTGTTGTGTAAAATAGCGGTCATTCTAAAGGAAAGAAATAGGTTGAACAAATGATTAATCCAAATCGCCAGATTGTGTTGGATACGGAAACAACGGGGATGAACCAACTTGGTGCACATTATGAAGGACATGGCATTATTGAAATTGGTGCAGTGGAATTAGTGAATCGACGTTATACGGGCAATAATTTCCACATTTATATTAATCCAAACCGACCGGTTGATCCGGAGGCAATTAAAGTTCACGGCATTACTGATGAAATGCTTGCCGATAAACCGGAATTTAAAACGGTAGCCCAAGAATTTTTAGATTACATTAAAGGCGCAGAGCTTTTAATTCACAATGCGCCCTTTGATGTGGGCTTTATGGATTATGAATTTAGTAAACTCGGATTGGCTGTAAAAACAACGGATATTTGTGTGGTAACAGATACCTTGCAAATGGCACGCCAAATGTATCCGGGTAAACGCAATAGTTTGGATGCTTTGTGTGACCGATTAGGAATTGATAACAGCAAACGAACATTGCACGGTGCGTTATTGGATGCGGAAATTTTAGCTGACGTTTATCTTTCCATGACAGGCGGACAAACCAGCCTGTTTGATGAAGGGGAAGAAGAAATCAATATGATGGCTACAATGGAGAGAAATGCTTCTGAATCAATGGAAAGTGCGGTTACTTTTTCTAATAATTTAAAGCGTTTACAACCAAATGAAGAAGAATTGCAAGCCCATTTGGAATTATTGAAAGTGATCAATAAAAAAAGTAATGGAAATTGCCTATGGGATTTACATACAAATAATGAATCCGTGCATTAAATGAACGAACAAGTGTGAAATTAAAAAAAAAAGATTGACGAGATAAGGGCGGATCATTATGATACGCAGCACTTAGCGGAGTGGTAGTTCAGCTGGTTAGAATACCTGCCTGTCACGCAGGGGGTCGCGGGTTCGAGTCCCGTCCATTCCGCCAAATTTTATTTACTCCTTATTGATGTGTTTACGAAAGTGAACAATAAAAAGATTAAGCTGCGGAGTGGTAGTTCAGCTGGTTAGAATACCTGCCTGTCACGCAGGGGGTCGCGGGTTCGAGTCCCGTCCATTCCGCCAATTTTTTCGAGAATAAAAATTGCACCTTTGAGGTGCATTTTTTATGACTTAAATTTATATCGTCCTTGACAAGATTTTCATAAACTTTTAAGATTTGAAGCACTAGGGAGCGGCGAACTCCCTAGTATGTCGTTATTATCAATAAACAGGCAAGCTTATCAATAATAGTAGTACGACAAGGATAATGATTTTAATCATACACTTATCCTCTTCAAACGTTGCGAAAAAGCGCAACCCTCTCTTTCAAGACCTAACCTTGAAAGCGAGATTATTATAACGAAAGTTATGAATAAATAAACAGTGTTTGGAAAGCCACGATTTTTGTTCGTGGCTTTTTATTTGCTTATTTTCAAATGAGTTTTTACCAATGCCCCAACTTCCGCTATAATGCCCTCCATTTTTGAAAAGATAAGAGATTTTTTATGGCAACTCCTGTTGTGGCCCTAGTCGGGCGTCCAAATGTAGGAAAATCAACGCTGTTTAACCGCCTAACACGTACTCGTGATGCGTTGGTGGCGGATTTTCCCGGTTTAACGCGTGATAGAAAATATGGTCATGCAAATATTGCTGGGCGTGAATTTATTGTAATAGATACCGGTGGTATTGACGGTACAGAGGAAGGCGTAGAAGAAAAAATGGCAGAGCAATCGTTGCTTGCCATTGAAGAAGCGGACATTGTGCTTTTTCTCGTCGATGCCCGTGCCGGTTTAACCTCGGCGGATATTGGTATCGCAAATTACCTACGTCAACGCCAAAATAAAATCACCGTATTAGTGGCGAACAAAACCGATGGCATTGATGCGGATTCTCACTGTGCCGAGTTTTATCAACTAGGTTTAGGCGAAATTGAGCAAATCGCAGCCTCTCAAGGACGTGGTGTGACTCAATTAATGGAACAAGTCCTTGCACCTTTTGCAGAACAAATGGAAAACGGTGAGAAAACTGACCGCACTTCTGATGAGGAACAAGACGAGTGGGAGCAAGAGTTTGATTTTGATTCGGAAGAAGATACGGCATTACTTGATGAGAGTTTGGAAGAGGAAATCGATGACGCACAAGATAAACATATCAAAATTGCGATTGTCGGTCGTCCTAATGTTGGCAAATCCACGTTAACCAACCGTATTTTAGGCGAAGATCGGGTGGTGGTTTATGATATGCCAGGAACTACACGGGATAGCGTTTATATTCAAATGGAACGTGATGGACAGCACTATACATTGATTGATACTGCAGGGGTGCGTAAGCGGGGAAAAGTGCATCTTGCGGTGGAAAAATTCTCTGTGATAAAAACCCTACAAGCCATTCAAGATGCGAATGTGGTGTTGCTTACCATTGATGCACGTGAAAATATTTCAGACCAAGATTTGTCTTTGCTTGGTTTCATTTTGAATGCGGGTCGTTCCCTTGTCATTGTGGTGAACAAATGGGATGGATTGGATCCAGAAATCAAAGATCGTGTGAAATCGGAACTTGACCGCCGTTTAGATTTTATTGATTTTGCTCGTGTGCATTTTATTTCTGCGTTACACGGCAGTGGTGTAGGTAATTTGTTTGATTCCATTAGAGAAGCCTACGCTTGCGCTACACAGAAAATGACGACCTCAATGCTTACCCGCATTTTGCAAATGGCGACAGATGAACATCAACCGCCAATGATCGGGGGGCGTCGTATTAAATTAAAATATGCCCATCCGGGCGGTTATAACCCGCCGATTATCGTAGTACATGGTAATCAAATGGAAAAATTACCGGATTCCTATAAGCGTTATTTATCAAATTATTATCGTAAAAGTTTGAAAATTATCGGCTCGCCGATTCGTCTGATTTTCCAAGAGGGCGACAACCCGTTTGTCGGACGTAAAAATAAACTAACGCCAAATCAGTTGCGCAAACGCAAACGCTTGATGAAATTTATTAAGAAAGCGAAAAGATGATGTGGAAAAAGTGCGGTTAAATTTGACCGCACTTTTTTTGTTTCTAAAGATCCAATGTTTCTTTCACAAAAGGAATCGTGAGATTACGTTGTGCCTGTAATGAGGCTTTGTCGAGTTTTTCTAAGGCTTGTAATAGCGTGTGGGTATCACGGTTTAAGCGTTTTAGTAGAAAATGTGCGGTTTCAGCGGGTAATTCAATGCCACGTTGATGAGCATTTTTTTGTAACACTTCTAATTTTTGCTCATCTGTTAGAGGAGAAAGTTGGTAAATTTCACCCCATTTTAAACGTGAGGCTAAATCGGGTAATTGCACATTTAATGCGGAAGGAGAGAGGGAGGCACTCACAAGCAAGAGTGTTTGCCCGCTTGCTTTGATTCGATTAAATAAATCAAAAAGAGCGATTTCCCACTCAGGATCACCCATGACGGAATCCAGATCATCTAAGCAGACTAGCGATTGTTGTTCCAGATTTTCCAGTACAGCAGGGGAGAAATAACGGGATTTGTTCAGTGGCACATAAATTGCAGCACGTTGTTCATTTAAATATTGGTTGCTGAGGGCGCGAAGTAAATGGCTTTTTCCGCAGCCAGCCATTCCCCAAATATAGAAAAATTGCTGTTGAATCTGCTGTGAATTTTTGCGTAAAGAATCAAGCAACAACAAATTGTTGTCACCATAAAAATTCTCAAGTGTATAATCATCAATTTGATGAATAGGCAAAGGTAACTGCTGATTCAAAATGATATAGAGTTCTTGATTAAGAAAGAAAAGGGCTATTTCAGCCCTTAATTTTTTGATTATTCTACTTCATTTTTTGCTTTTGGCAAAACTAAGTTCAGGATGATTGCCACGATGGCACACAAGCTGATTCCTTTTAATGAAACGGCATCACCGACATTCACAAACATATTACCGATACCAAAGGTCATCACCACAGAAATAATGCAAAGGTTGCGAGGTTCTGTAACATCGACTTTACCTTTGATTAAGGTACTCATTCCTACTACGGCGATAGAACCAAAGACAAGCATCATAATACCGCCCATTACGATAGTCGGAATGGTAGAAAGGAATGCCCCCACTTTTCCACAGAAAGAAATGGCGATAGCCCATACCGCCGCCCAAGTCATAATATTCGGATTAAAGTTACGGGTTAGCATTACGGCACCGGTTACTTCTGCGTAAGTGGTATTTGGTGGGCCGCCGACTAATGAAGCGGCAGCAGTGGCGACGCCATCACCTAATAAAGTGCGGTGTAATCCCGGTTTTTTTAGGAAATCTTTTCCGGTTACGGAGCTGATCGCCATAATGCCCCCGACGTGTTCCACCGCAGGTGCAATGGCAATCGGCAACATATAGAGAATCGCTTCGAGGTTAAATTCCGGTTTAGTAAGTTTCGGTAGTTCAAACCAAGGTGCGTCGATTACCGGCTGAAAATTAATTAAACCGAGGAAAAGGCAAAGAATATAGCCTGCTGTGATCCCAAACATAATTGGGATTAATTTCATCAAACCTTTTGCAAAAACTGCAACGGAAAGGGTCACGATTAAAGTGATCATAGAAACGAGCACGGCATCGTTATAAGCATAGACACTGTCTTTGCCTAGTGCCATATTGACGGCAACGGGAGCAAGCCCCATCCCTATAATGATGATTACCGGACCGACCACAACCGGTGGGAAAATACGTTCTAAGGCTTGGCTTCCACGAATTTTAACCAGTGCGGAAAGCGCAAAATAGACCAATCCGGCACAAGCTAACCCTCCCATTGTAGTTGGAATGCCCCAAGTTTGTACGCCATATTGAATGGGGGCGATAAAAGCGAAAGAGGAAGCAAGAAAAATAGGCACTTGTTTGCCGGTACAAAACTGGAATAATAGCGTGCCTACGCCGGCGGTAAGTAGGGCGGTGTTAGAATCTAAACCGGTGATAAGCGGCACAAGTACCAATGCGCCAAAGGCGACGAAAAGCATTTGTAAGCCGACAAAGGATTGTTTTGCTATACTCTGTACTTCTTCCGGTTGAGTAGAAGTGGTTTGATTTTGATTAGTCATTTTAGTTTCAACTCTCTGTTTGAATTAACTTTAAAGTGCGGTCAGCTTTTGAACTGTTTTCCGCCCGAAAAAAGACGGCTTGAAAGCCGTCTCAGTGTTTTAGAACAGGGGATTATTTTGTTCCAAAAATTTTGTCACCCGCATCACCCAAACCCGGAATGATATAACCGTGTTCATTTAAATGATCATCGACAGAGGCGCAGTAGAGCTCAATATCCGGGTGTGCTGCTTCTAACGCTTTAATTCCTTCAGGGGCTGCAACAAGCACTAATACTTTAATGTGTTTACAGCCTTTCGCTTTTAATAAATCAAGGGTTGCAATCATTGAACCGCCGGTTGCCAACATAGGATCCACCACAATGGCAAGACGTTCTTCCAAATCGCTCGCTAATTTTTGGAAATAAGGTACAGGCTCAAGGGTTTCTTCATTACGGTAAATCCCCACTACGCTGATACGTGCACTTGGGATGTGTTCCAATACGCCATCCATCATGCCGAGACCGGCACGCAAAATGGGTACGACGGTCACTTTTTTACCTTTAATGCGATCAATTTCAACGGGGCCGTTCCAACCGTCAATAATCACTTTTTCTGTTTCTAAATCTGCAGTGGCCTCATAGGTTAATAAACTGCCGATTTCTGTTGCCAGTTCACGGAATTTTTTTGTATCGATTTCTGCTTCGCGCATGACACCTAATTTGTGTTTTACTAGCGGATGCTTAACTTCGACAAGTTTCATGATTTTACCCCTTAGCTGCAAATGAATAGATTAATGTGAGTGATAAAAAATTAAATCGCACGATTCTAAATCAGAAAATAGAAAAACTCTAGCGGTTTATTTATAAAAAATTCGGTATCAAGTTTATGTTTCCGTCGTTTGAAACAGGATTTTGGGGAAATTTTTTAAGAAAAATTAGGCGATAGAAAATTAAATTTTGACAGAGATCACTAATTTAAATAAAAGTCATTGTATTTATTCTAAGCAAGACTAGAATGGAACTAAGTTGTTATTTGTTGTGTGTTTGGTCGTATGGAATTAGAACTGCTTCAAAAAACTGCCCAAGAGTTGGGAATTGCCCCCGCGCATTATGATATTGATGGGCGACTTATTTATGCCGACCCAAAAACATTATCGCATTTTGTTGAATTGCTTAAGCCGGTTGAAAATAAATGCCGTAGAGAAGAATTTGATGATGTTTTGGCTTGTTTTGAAAATGAACCTATTCATTATGATGTTGAACGGATTGCTCTTACGGAACCGATAATATCCCTTGAGTTGCTTGATGAAAATAGCATTTCAATAACACAAAAAATTACTCAAAATTCTACCGTACTTTCTTTGCCTCCGCTTTCTTTTGGTTACTATCAATTACTACTTTCAACAAAATCTCACTGCTATTCAATTCGGCTACTGGTTTCTCCAAAGCGCGCTTTTCAACCGCCGGTATTAAAACACAAAAAAATTTGGGGAATCAATGTTCAGATTTATAGTTTACGCTCTCAGAGTAACTGGGGGATTGGCGACTTTGGCGATTTGGCTTATTTGATTGAACAAAGTGCTAAACAAGGGGCTGATTATGTGGGAATTAATCCATTGCATCTGTCCTATCCTGCCGTACCTGAATGGGCAAACCCTTATAGCTCTTCTTCTCGCCGTTGGTTGAATTTTCTCTATTTAAATATTCCGAATTTACCGGAATTTAAACGTTGTAAATCATTACAAAGTTGGTTCAAATCTGAAGCGACCCAAACTCAAATTCTCACTTTACATAACTCTGAGACAGTGAATTACAGTGAAGTTTATCAGTTAAAACTGACCGCACTTGAACAGCTTTTTGCTTTCTTTAATCGGAGTAAATCTGTTGAAATTATCAAACGCCGTCAACTATTTGAACAATATGTAAAATCCAAAGGCGAAGCATTGCAGTTGCAAGGACTGTTTAATGTTTTAGATGCGCAGGAACATGCCGATCATCAAGCGAAAGAAAATACCATCGGTTGGCTTGGTTGGCGTAAAGAATGTCAACATTTAGGTGCGACAAAACGTAGAACATTACTCAAAACTTATCATAAGCAAATAGGATTTTTTGCATGGTTGCAATGGTTAATGGAGCAACAACTTGCTGAATTGCAAAAACTTTGTAAAAAATGTGGTATGCAGTTAGGTATTTATGGTGATCTGGCTGTAAACAGTTCACGTGGTAGTGTCGATGTGTGGAGCGATCCTGAATTGTATTGTGTCAATATTTCTATTGGTGCTCCGCCGGATCCCCTTGGACCAGTAGGACAAAATTGGAATTTACCACCTTATAATCCAAGTGTATTAAAAGCCCGTGGTTTTGCACCTTTTATTGAGATGTTGCAAGCTAATATGCAATATTTTGGCGTATTACGTATCGATCATGTGATGGGCTTGTTCCGTTTGTGGTGGATTCCTGAAGGAAAAACGGCGCAAGAAGGAGCGTATGTTCATTATCCTTTTGATGAATTAATGGCGATTCTTGCCATTGAAAGTGTTCGTCATCAATGTTTGATTATCGGTGAAGATCTTGGCACTGTGCCGGATGAAGTGCGGTCTAAATTAAACGAACTTCAGATCTTTTCTTATTTTGTACTATATTTTGCCCAACGTGATATGCAGTTTCCACATTGTTCCGCTTATCCGAAAAATGCTTACGCCGCGATTGGCACACATGATGTGCCGTCATTGCAAAGTTTTTGGCACTGTCGCGATCTGGAATTATTTGACCAGCTCAACATTTTAAGGGGCGAAGCGCTAAAACAAAAATATGATCAACGGATGATTGACAAACAAGCGTTGATTAACAGCCTACGTCGAGATCATTATTTACCACCGAATTATGAAGGCGATGCCCTTTCTATGGCGATGCACGATAATTTAAATTTTGTTATTCATCGGTATTTAGCTGAAAGCGAAAGTAAATTAATTGGTGTTCAACTGGAAAATTTATTAAGTCAAGAAGTGGTGTTTAACTTACCGGGCACTTTGGATGAATATCCGAATTGGCGTAAAAAACTCGCGCAACCCTTAGAATTTATTTTTAATAATGAATCATTACAAATTTTCTTTGCAATGCTGAATGAAGCCCGCAAAGTGTAAGGAGTTAGCTATGACAATGGTCATTACCCATTCTATTATTGATAGTTTTTTTGACGCAACCAATAGCGATCCCTTTGCAACCTTAGGTATGCACGAAACAGAGCAAGGCATTGAGGTTCGTGTTTTATTGCCTGATGCGGATCGGGTGATTGTTATAGATCGGGAATCGGGAGAGTCCGTTGCCGAATTAAATTGTTTAGACGAACGTGGTTTTTTTACCGGTGTGATCCCAAATTGCCATCAATTTTTTGCTTATCAATTACAGGTTTTTTGGGGTAATGAAGCGCAGATTATTGAAGATCCTTACCGTTTTCACCTCATGATTGATGATTTAGAACATTGGCTGCTTTCTGAAGGCTCAATGTTACGTCCTTATGAAGTTTTAGGGGCGCATTTTATGGAATGCGATGGCGTGAGCGGGGTGAATTTTCGTTTGTGGGCACCGAATGCAAAACGGGTTTCCATTGTGGGCGATTTCAACTATTGGGACGGTCGTCGCCATCCAATGCGATTTCATTCAAAAAGTGGTGTGTGGGAATTATTCCTCCCGAAAGTCAGTTTTGGACAACTCTATAAATTTGAACTCATTGATTGCCATGGTAATTTCCGTTTGAAAGCAGATCCTTACGGTTTTAGTTCTCAGCTTCGTCCGGATACGGCCTCTCAAGTGAGTGCGTTACCGAATGTGGTAGAAATGACCGAAACCCGCCGTAAAGCAAATCAAGTTAATCAGCCGATTTCGATTTATGAAGTGCATTTGGGATCATGGAGACGTAATCTTGAGAATAATTTTTGGCTTGATTATGACCAAATTGCTGATGAACTTATTCCCTATGTGAAAGATATGGGTTTTACTCATATTGAGTTTTTACCACTTTCTGAATTTCCTTATGATGGTTCTTGGGGATATCAACCTCTTGGGCTTTATTCACCAACCAGCCGTTTCGGCACAGCAGACGCTTTTCGACGTTTGGTGAAACGGGCTCATGAAGCCGGTATTAATGTGATTTTAGATTGGGTACCGGGACATTTCCCGAGTGATACTCATGGATTAGTGGCTTTTGATGGTACGGCACTGTATGAACATGCTGATCCGCGTGAAGGTTATCATCAAGATTGGAACACCTTGATTTATAATTATGGGCGTAACGAAGTACGCAATTTTCTTTCCAGTAATGCCCTTTATTGGCTGGAACGTTTCGGCTTGGACGGTATTCGTGTGGACGCAGTGGCATCAATGATTTATCGGGATTATAGTCGTCCAGAGGGAGAATGGGTTCCTAATCAGTATGGTGGGCGTGAAAATCTCGAAGCGATCGAATTTTTAAAACATACCAATTGGAAAATCCATAATGAAATGGAAGGCGCGATTTCTATTGCGGAGGAATCGACCGCATTTACCGGAGTAACTCATCCTAGTGAGAATGGTGGTTTAGGCTTTAATTTCAAATGGAATATGGGTTGGATGAATGACACGCTTTCTTATATGAAACTCGATCCGATTTATCGCCAATATCATCATAATAAAATGACCTTTGGTATGGTTTATCAATACAGTGAAAATTTTGTGTTGCCGCTTTCCCATGACGAAGTGGTGCATGGAAAATGTTCTTTACTTGACAAAATGCCGGGTGATACATGGCAAAAATTTGCTAACTTACGTGCTTATTATGGTTATATGTGGGGATATCCGGGCAAAAAATTGCTCTTTATGGGGAATGAATTTGCACAAGGCAGAGAGTGGAATTACGAAGAAAGTTTAGATTGGTTCTTACTTGATGAAAACATTGGCGGTGGTTGGCATAAAGGTGTGCTGAAATTGGTGAAAGATTTAAACCATATTTATCGGCAAAATCGACCGCTCTTTGAACTTGATCATTCTCCGGAAGGCTTTGATTGGCTGGTTGTGAATGATGCCGAAAATTCTGTTTTTGCTTTTGAACGCCGAAGCAGTCAGGGTGAACGGATTATTGTCATCAGCAATTTTACTCCCGTCCCCCGCCATAATTACCGTATTGGTGTGAATGGGGCAGGTAAATATGAAGAAATTTTGAATACCGATTCAATGTATTATCAGGGTTCTAACGTAGGCAATTTTGGTTGTGTCCAAAGTGAAGCGCTCGAAAGTCATGAAAGAGGAAATTCAATCTCGGTTTCTATTCCGCCATTAGCAACGATTTATTTGAAATATTTGGGATAGTTTATTTTTGTCTTCGCCGATTAGGTTGGCGGGAATTATTTAGGAATTGATGATAAGGCGATGTTCAAAGTTTTTGATTTAGGCGTTCCGGCCCCGTTTGGTTATTCGAAAAAAGTCGAAAATGGCGTGGAATTGACTAATTTTAGTTTGTTTTCGGCGGCTGCAAGTCAGGTGGAACTCTGTTTATTTGAGGGCGAAACTGAAACCCGTTTCACGATGGCTTGTACCGATAATATTTGGCATTTGGCGGTTATCGGTGTACGGAACGGCACACAATATGGTTTTCGGATTCACGGGCCACATTCAAACCCGCAAAAATTAATGCTCGATCCTTATGTCAAAGCGGTCAGTCATAAGCCTGATTTAAGTTGTGCAGAAAAATGGCAGTGGTTCTTGCTCAGTGATCATCGTGACAACGCTCATATTGCTCCAAGAGCGGTCATTGTTGATGAGGATTTTGATTGGAACGGAGATCAAAAACCTCATATTCCTTGGGCTGAAACCATCGTATATGAACTGCACGTTAAAGGTTTTAGCCGATTAAACGAAAAAATCCCAGCAACTTTACGAGGCACTTATGCCGGTTTGGCACACCCGATTAATCTTGCGTATTTGAAAGAATTAGGTGTGACGACGATAGAATTATTACCTGTCAATTTCCATCTAAATGAACCGCACTTACAGGCACGTGGTTTGCAAAATTATTGGGGATATAACCCTATTGCTATGTTTGCAGTTGAGCCAAAATATGCGGCAACGGGCGATCCGCTCAGCGAATTTAAGTCAATGGTGAAAGCCTTTCACCAAGCAAACATTGAAGTAATTTTAGACGTCGTATTTAACCACTCAGCGGAATCGGAACAACATTTCCCTACATTTTGTCAGCGTGGGATCGATGATCAAACCTACTATTGGCGGAACGATAACGGACATTACATCAACTGGACGGGGTGCGGCAATATGCTTAATTTGTCCTCTGATGTAGGACGGAAATGGGTGGTCGATTGCTTGTGTTATTGGGTGGAAGAATGTCATGTTGATGGCTTTCGCTTTGATCTGGCAACTGTGCTTGGACGGGATAAACCTGATTTTAATTCTTCAGCCCAACTTTTTGTTGATATAGCTAATGCCCCGAGTTTACAAAATATTAAATTGATCGCAGAGCCTTGGGACATCGGGCATTACGGTTATCAAGTAGGCAATTTCCCTGATTATTTTGCCGAATGGAATGATCGTTTCCGTGATGATATTTGCCGTTTTTGGTTGTGGAAAAGTGGTGAAATCGGCGCATTTGCCGAACGTTTTGCCGGATCGAGCGATTTATTTAAAAGAGATGGTTGTTTGCCGCATCGTTCCCTTAATTTTATCACTGCTCATGATGGTTTCACATTGCATGATTTAGTGAGTTATAACCACAAGCATAATGAAGCGAACGGCGAAGAAAATTGGGACGGACGCAACGAAAATTACAGCTATAACCACGGTGTAGAGGGAACGACGGAATTTTTAGACGAACCGAAAAAAAGTACAGTAGAAAATGACCGCACTTTTGCGCAGATTGCCTTATTGACAAGTTTACTGCTTGCCAATGGAACACCAATGTTGTTGGCAGGCGATGAGTTTGGAAATACGCAGTACGGTAATAATAATGCTTATTGCCAAGATAACAAAATTGCTTGGTTGAAATGGGAAAACTTTAATAAAAATTTATTTGAAATCACGAAGCAAACCATTGCACTTCGTAAGCAAATTCGCAGTTTGCAACAGGATGCTTGGTGGTCAAATGATAATGTCAACTGGTTGAATGTATGGGGAAAGCCTATGCAGCAAGAAGATTGGCATAACCTTGGAGTTAAAGCGTTACAAATTTTATTGGACGATAAATGGCTCCTTTTAATTAATGCGAAAGCAGAATCTCAGACTTTCATATTGCCTAATTGTGCTGTAAGCCAATGGAAAGCCTTTGTGGAAACAACAAACTTAACATTTATCCAGTCACAGGAAGTAACGGTAAGCAGTATGGCATTTTGTTTGTTGTATAGAATAAATAATTAAAGACAAACGGAGTTTACAATGAAAAGCCCTGATAAAAATGCTCTTGTAAAAGATACTTTGGTTCTTATTTTAGCCGGTGGACGCGGGTCACGTCTTCATGAACTCACAGATAAACGAGCGAAACCTGCGCTCTATTTTGGCGGTAACCGTCGTATCATTGATTTTGCCCTGTCAAATTGTATTAATTCCGGCTTAAATCGTATTGGTGTTGTGACCCAATACGCGGCCCATTCTTTACTACGCCATTTACAAACCGGTTGGTCATTCTTGCCGCAAGAACGAGGCGAATTTGTTGATATGCTTCCGGCCCGTCAACAAATTGATGATACCACCTGGTATCGCGGTACGGCAGATGCGGTTTATCAAAATATGGCGATTATTCGTGATCATTATCGTCCAAAATATATTTTAATTTTGGCTGGTGATCATATTTATAAGCAAGATTATAGTGTGATGTTGATGGATCATGTAACAAGTGGAGCAAAATGTACCGTAGGCTGTATTGAAGTTCCACGTTCAGAAGCGCATGAATTCGGTGTAATGGCAGTAAATGAAAACTTAAAAGTGAAAGCATTTGTTGAAAAACCGAAAGATCCGCCTGCGATGGTGGGCAAACCCGATATATCTCTTGCTTCAATGGGAATTTATGTCTTTGATGCGGATTATCTTTATAAAATGCTTGAGTGTGAAGTACATAAGCCACAAACCAGCCATGATTTCGGTAAAGATGTACTACCAAGATGTTTAACGGAAGAAACGCTTTATGCTCACCCGTTCAGCCGTTCTTGCATGGGACGTAATACAGAAGGGGAAATTTACTGGCGAGATGTGGGGACATTGGATAGCTTTTGGCAATCCAACATTGACTTAGTATCGGAAAAACCACAGTTGGATATTTATGATCAAAGTTGGCCGATTCGCGGTAATCCAGTACAAGCATATCCGTCTAAATTCTTCTATAAAAATGCTAATATTCGTCCGGTGGATAATTCTTTGATTGGTGGCGGTTGTGTGATTACAGATGCTTCCATTAATTATTCTGTTCTTTTTGATCGTATCAAAATTGAAGAAGGTTCTCATATTGATCATTGTGTCATCTTACCGGAAGTAGAAATCGGTAAAAATTGTTCTTTGAAAAATTGTATTGTTGACCGCAATTGTAAAATCCCTGATGGTATGCGAATCGGTTTTGATATCGAAGAAGATAGAAAACATTTCCGCATAAGCTCTACGGGCAAAGTGATTCTGGTTACTCATACTATGCTACAAAAATTGAAGGGAGAGGAAGTCGCTTCGGAAGCGCATTTAGATTAATAAACTGAAAAGTGCGGTTGAAATTAACCGCACTTTCTTAATTAAATTTATCCTAACCTCTTAAAATAGAGGGGAGGAGATTAGAAAATAGGATATTCAATGAAAGTATTACATGTTTGCTCGGAACTCTATCCATTATTAAAAACGGGGGGGCTTGCCGATGTTATTGGGGCATTGCCTTTTGCTCAAAAAGAGATAGGGATAGACACAAGAATTTTATTGCCTGCTTATCCTGCCATTTATCGAGGCATTGGAGAAACCCATATTGTTGCTGAGTTTGATAATTTTGCAGGGCATGTGGTATTACGTTACGGCGAATATAAGGGGGTGGGAATTTATTTAATTGATGCGCCACATTTATATGCTCGTGAGGGAAACCCTTATCATGACGTAAATTACAATGATTATGCGGATAATTATAAACGCTTTGCCTTGTTAGGCTGGGTGGGCGCTGAATTGTCCACAGGACTTGATTCGTGGTGGCGTGCGGAAATCGTACATGCGCATGACTGGCATGCCGGGCTTACAGCAGCGTATTTGTTTAATAAAGGAAAACCGGCGAAATCTGTCTTTACCATTCATAATCTGGCTTATCAGGGGCAATTTCATCACCGCCACTCATATGAAATCGGGCTACCGGAAGGGATGTTCCACATAAACGGTTTGGAGTTGTTTGGTCAAATATCTTATTTAAAAGCCGGTCTGTATTATTCCGATGTCGTCACCGCCGTTAGTCCGACTTATGCCCAAGAAATTACCTCGGAAGAATTTGCCTATGGTTTGCAAGGCTTGTTAAGCGGATTGCGTGATCAGGGGAGACTGGTCGGTATTTTAAATGGTGTAGATGAAAAAATTTGGCATCCGAACTGTGATGGGTATATTCAGTATCATTACAACCAAAAATCAATGGAAGGAAAAAAGAAAAATAAATCGGCGCTTCAGGCTTACTTTAATTTACCGGAGAATGACACATTGCTTTTTGTTATGGTAACCCGCTTAACGGAGCAAAAAGGCGTTGATTTGCTGGTTGAAAGCGCGGATGAAATTGTTAAACAAGGTGGGCAACTCGCCATTCTTGGATCGGGAGCAGCACATTTAGAAGAGGCTATCCGCCAACTTTCTGCTACTTACCCTCAAAATATGGCAGTGAAAATCGGATATGATGAATCACTTTCCCATTTGATGATAGCCGGTGGTGATGTGATTCTCGTACCAAGCCGTTTTGAACCTTGTGGCTTAACCCAACTTTACGGCTTGCAATATGGAACTTTGCCCCTTGTAAGAAAAACCGGAGGACTAGCCGATACCGTTGTAAATAGCTCATTAGAAAACATTAAAGAGCATACCGCGACAGGTTTTATTTTTGACCATGCGGATTCAGTGGAACTTCGTCGCTGCATACAAGACGCTTTTGCTCTATGGCGAGAACCTCGTATGTGGGCAATGGTTCAAAGCAACGCAATGGAACAAGATTTTAGCTGGCGTAAAGTTGCTAAAGAATATTTTAGTCTGTATCAGTGTCTATCGTAATGATAAAAAAATATCCCAAATAACATAAAATTGATTGTTTTTTAGCTAATAATGGCTAAAATTTACACGGTTTTTTTATGGGGTTAGATACTTTATAGTTAATCCAAAGGAATGTTTAGAAAATGAGCGATGTCATTTTTTGAAATCTGGCGTTTTTGTTGAAATGCTTACTTGATTCACGATGGAATTTTATATTGTTTAGCTATCTCTCCTGTTTTTAATTTTTTAATAGAGGTTTATTACCATGATAATGGATAATTTTGATTCTCCATTTCTTTATAATCGTCCTAAATTGGATGTTCAAGAACTAAAAAAATCCATCGTTTATAAATTAATTTTTGCTATCGGTCGTTCACCGCGGGAAGCAAGTAAGCGGGATTGGTTAAATGCAACATTATATGCTGTGCGGGATCTTGTCACTGAAGGTTGGATTACCGCTGCGCGTCAAGCACGTACTGATGGTGCACGGCGCGTTCATTACCTTTCAATGGAATTTTTAATCGGGCGAACTCTATCTAATGCACTGATTGCCGAAGATGTTTATGATTTAACGAAAGAAGCATTAAGTGAGTTAAATATTGATTTAGAAGAGATTATTGCAAAAGAAGTTGACCCGGGGCTCGGAAACGGTGGTTTAGGACGTTTGGCTGCATGCTTTATGGATTCTATCGCCACACTTGGTTTGCCGGGAATGGGGTATGGTATTCGCTATGAATACGGTATGTTCCGTCAAAAAATCGAAGACGGTCAGCAAGTGGAGCGTCCTGACGCATGGTTGGAAAAAGGTGCACCGTGGGAGTTTGTACGTTTGTCCAAACGCTTTCATGTTGCCTTTGGCGGTAATATTCATTTTGAAGGTGGAAAATGTGTATGGAATCCACAGGAAAAAGTAACCGCACTTGCTTATGATCAAATGATTCCGGGTTATAAAAATGATTCGGCTGCAACGTTACGGCTGTGGTCTGCTCATGGCGGTGAAATGTTTAATCTTGCGGAATTTAATCGTGGAGAACATTTAGCTGCGGTAGAGGCTCGTGCTTCCAGCCGAAATTTATCACGGGTTCTTTATCCTGATGATTCTACATGGAATGGGCGAGAATTGCGTTTACGCCAAGAGTATTTTTTAGTGTCGGCATCTTTACAAGACATTATCCGACGTCATAAGCGTATTCATAATAGCCTTGATAATTTGGCTGATAAAGTGGCGATTCACTTGAATGATACTCATCCTGCCTTAGCGATTCCGGAATTAATGCGGATTTTGGTTGATGAAGAAGGCTTTGAATGGGAAAAAGCATGGGATATGACACGCAGTATTTTCTCTTACACTTGCCATACGCTGATGTCGGAAGCGTTGGAAACTTGGCCGGTTGAGATGATGGCAAAAGTCTTACCGCGCCATTTACAAATGATTTTTGACATTAATGATCATTTCTTAGAATACGTGCGGACTTACATTACAACAGATAATGATTTTATTCGTCGTGTGTCTCTTATTGAAGAAGGCTATCAACGTAGAGTGCGTATGGGCTGGTTGTCTGTGGTTGGTTCACACAAAGTTAACGGGGTGGCGGCAATCCATTCTGACTTAATGGTGAAATCCACTTTCGCTGATTTTGCACGTATTTATCCGGAGCGATTTACCAATGTAACAAACGGCATTACACCTCGTCGTTGGTTGGGTGTGGCGAACCCGCAATTAGCCGCATTATTTGACAAATATATTGGTCAGGAATGGCGTTGTGATTTAAGCCAAATCAAAAAATTAGAAACTGTGGCACATGAAAAGGCGTTTAAAGAGGCAGTGGCAGATATTAAATACGCCAACAAAGTTAAACTTGCCGACTATGTAAAACGGGAACTTGGCATTGAGCTAAATCCTAAAGCATTGTTTGATGTACAGGTAAAACGCATTCATGAATATAAACGCCAAATGTTGAATGTATTGCATATCATTGCCCGTTACAATGCGATGCTTGCCAACCCTGAACAAAATTGGCAACCGCGCGTATTTATCTTAGCGGGTAAAGCTGCATCAGCTTATTATGCGGCAAAACAGACGATCCGTCTTATCAATGATGTGGCAAAAATTATCAATAATGATGAACGCTTACAAGGGCGTTTAAAAGTGGTATTTATACCGAATTATAGTGTAAGTTTGGCGCAACTTATTATTCCAGCGGCGGATATTTCCGAACAGATTTCTCTTGCCGGGACTGAGGCTTCGGGAACCAGTAATATGAAATTCGCTCTCAATGGTGCATTAACACTTGGAACCTTAGATGGGGCGAATGTGGAAATTTTGGATAATGTAGGCGAAGATCACATTTTTATTTTTGGTAATACGGTTGCACAAGTAGAGCAACTTCGTCACAATGGCTATCATCCGTTTGATTTTTACCAAAATGATGCGGAATTACGCATGGTCGTTGATCAAATTATAGCGGGTGTGTTTTCTCCAGAAGAACCGCAACGTTATTTGCCATTATTGCAAGAATTACAATACTACGATTACTACCAAGTTTTTGCCGATTTCCGTAGTTACGTGGATGCACAAAAAGTGGTGGATGAAAAATATAAAAATCGTGATCGATGGATTGAAAGTACTATCCAGAATATCATCAATATGGGCTTTTTCTCTTCGGATAGGACGATTTTAGAATATGCCAAAAATATTTGGAAAATTGAACCCCTTGAAATCAATTAAAAAAATCCCCTTATGGGGATTTTTCTTTAATTTTGTACGAAAAAGTGCGGTCAATTTTGACCGCACTTTTCTTGTTTACGTCTCGTTACTTTGTTTATACATCGCTTCTATTTGATTGCGATAACGTTCCATAATGACTTTTCGTTTGAGTTTTAAGGTTGGGGTAATTTCACCTAATTTGATACTGAAAGTCTGAGAGAGTAAAGTGAATTTTTTTACCTGCTCAAAGTGTGCCAACTCTTTTTGTACCGCATTAATACGTTGTTCAAACATTTTTAAAATCTCAGAATTTTTGATTAATTCCATCCGATCTTGATATTTGATATTCAACTGTTTTGCATACTCTTCCAAGCTGTCAAAACAAGGCACAATGAGAGCGGAAACATATTTTTTGGCATCTGCCACAATGGCAATTTGTTCAATAAATTTATCTTTACCAATTTTACTTTCTATGTATTGTGGTGCGATGTATTTACCATTAGAGGTTTTCATTAATTCTTTAATACGATCGGTAATAAAAAGGTTACCCTCCGTATCAAACTCGCCGGCATCGCCGGTTTTTAGGAAACCATCTTCTGTGAAGGCTTGAGCAGTTTCTTCCGGTTTTTTGTAATAACCTTTCATCACCATACCACCGCGCACGAGAATTTCGTTATTTTCGCCAATTTTAACTTCAGCCTTCGGCATTGGTGTTCCGATGGAATGAGAGTTAAATCGCTCATCGTGCCAACATGAAACGGTCGCAGTGGTTTCCGTCATACCATAACCAAGTTTAACGTTAATCCCGATGCTATGAAAAAATAGCCCGATTGCCGGTTCTAATTTTGCACCGCCACAAGGCATCATTTTGATTCTTCCGCCTAGTAATTGGCGAAGTTTGGATAAGACGAGTTTATCGGCGAGGGCGTATTGTTTTTTTAGCAAGAAGGGAATCGGTTTTCTTTCTGTCAATAAAGTGAAACGTTTTTGTCCGATAGCGATCGCCCAGTGAAAAAGAATCTGGCGAAATTTAGAGGCTTTTTGTACTTTATCTAGTACGGCAGCGTAAATTTTTTCGTAAAAACGCGGTACGGCACACATTAGCGTTGGACGAATCTCTGCTAAAACCGACCGCACTTGGTTTGTGTCTTCCAAATAACAAAGCATTGCACCACGATGAAGAATATAAGCCGCCCATGCCCGCTCAAAGATATGAGAGAAAGGCAAGAATGAGAGGGAAATATCTTGTTGTGTAACATTAAGCGTAAGATCATGCGCTTCTAATTGATGGGCAAGATTTGAATAATCCAACATAACGCCTTTTGGTTCACCCGTCGTGCCTGAGGTATAGATAATGGTGAATAAGTCGTCCATCCGCTTATTATCTAGACGTTGATTTAATTCGACTTGATGATCTATTGTTCCAAGTTTAATGAATTGTTCCCATGAACAAGAAATAGTGTTAGGTTGGAGTTTGATAGTGGATTTCATCGCCACAATTTTTTGTAATTGGGGACAGGATGGTGCGATTTCTAGGGCGTGGTCATATTGTTCTTGATCGCCTACGAATAAAATTTTGACATCGCCGTGGTTTAGAACAAATTCTGCTTGTTGTGCCGTGTTGGTTGCATAGATGGGTACTGTAACGGCTCGAATTTGTAATGCGGCAATATCGGCAATCGTCCAACGCGGCATATTATGGGCAAAAATTGCAATTTTATCTTGTACTTGAATACCACAAGCAAGTAATGCGAGAGAAAGTTGGTTTAGCTGATTTTGGAATGCGACCCAAGTAATGTCTTTCCAAATACCATTTTCGTTATGACGAAGTGCGGTTGTATTTCCCTGTGCTTTTACTTGTTGTTCAATGCGATGAATAAAATGAAGATCGAGATTCATATTAACCTTATTTAGTTTAATGCTAATTGAGCTAACAGTTGTGCGCTAATATAAGGCTAAATGAAAAGAAAAGCCAGATAAATCTTTAATATTTTTGATGATTTTGAGTGAACTTTTGTTCAATTTGCGAGAGGCGTAATATCATTGAAGATAAAAAAACCGCTCCGAAGAGCGGTTAGTCTGTGAGCTATTTTTAATCGGGTAGCTAAGTTGTATTACTACAACTTAGCCCCCTAAGAACTGTACAAGCAAATTTCTCTGCATACAGCTCAAGCCTTTCTATTAACTGCTACGCAGTCGGTTTCACAACGTTCAAATTCAGGCGATGAATTTGTTGGTGACACTCAGGATGTACTAAACATCTGTTATTTAGTGAATCCGTTCCACCATACATTTTGTAAATTATATGATGATCGTGCCAGCAGCTTTCTTTCGTTATTGGCGTATTACACAATGCACATTTTCCTTTCTGCTCTTTGTAAAGAGCTTGCCATTGCTGTCTGTGTGATTGTTCATCATACATTCTGGTTTGAGCAAAGTTTTCTCCATACATTTCCCATTCAGGTAAAAATGGTTTGTATTGTGATTTTATCTTTCTGTATCGCTTAATTTTCACATATCCACAATAGAGTAAATCTATTGGGATTTGTTCTCCTTTGTTGCTGTTGGTGACTGTGCCGAAAATCCAATTCCGAGTTGCATTTGAATAAAAGTATTTTTCTTTAATCCAAATTTTTCCTTTGTTTGGATGTCTTCGTCTGCACCAACGCCATAAGGCTTTCCAAATTAAACTATCCATTCGGTTAAATATCACTTTAGCCACAACGTGTCTATGATAGTTTGTCCAACCTCTTATCATTGGATTTAATACTTTTATTAAGTCATCTTGTTTCGCCATTTTCATTTTTGAAATTGATTGTTTTACCTTGTCATAAAGTGCTTTTGCATTTTTCTTACTTGGTTTAATAATCAATTTTTTATCAAAACGTTTAACAGTCCAACCTAAAAAGTCAAATCCCTGTTCGATATGCACTACCTTGGTTTTACTTTCCGATAAGGAAAGTCCTCTTTCTGCAAGAAAGTTTTTCACCATAGGGATAACTTGTTCTTCCAGTAATTCTTTTGATATACCTGAAATAATAAAGTCATCTGCATATCTAACGAGGTATGTCTGATGTTTTGCTATTTTAAGACTATTCTTTGCACCAAAGTGCTTGATTAGCTCTTTTTCTAACCCATCTGACGGCCATATTTGCCAACGTTGGAGAGATAATACCACCTTGCGGTGTGTTGGTTTTAGTTGACCGAACTCCACAACACCTGATTTTAACCATTTCTTGAGTATCCGCTTATTCATTGGAATATGCTTTAGTAGCCAGTTGTGGTTAATAAAATCAAAACAGCCCTGTATATCTGCATCCAGTACCCATTCTGCCATTTGACGAGATTGGTTTCCTTTTGTTGAAAATATACTATGTATATGTGATATAGCATCTGCCGTTGAACGGTTTAATCTAAATCCATACGAATTATTGTCTGCTGTTGTTTCTGCTATGGGTTGCAATGCCAGTAAATACAACATTTGCATTGCTCTATCTTTCATCGTAGGTATGCCTAATGGACGTTTCTTCCCATTTGACTTCGGAATGAAAACCCGTCTTAATGGTTTAGGTTGATACCCTTTATTTGATAGATCTTGTATAGCAATCCATTTGGATTCAGGTGTATCCCAAATCCGTTTATCAATAAATACCAGCGGTTCGTTTGCCTGTATTTTCTGTCACCCGTCGTACTGCTAATACTTTTGCATAAAACGAGTGGGTAAGCATTCGTTGTAAGTTTTTAACCTTACGCCAATTGCTTTCCTGTGTTGCCTTCGCAATCCGCACCTGCATTCCTTTCACATATCGGTTTGCTTTATACCAATTGATATAATGCCATTGCGATATATGTGAGGTCGCTGGAGCTAGACTGCTTACTAATTTCTTAGTATGATGAGTTTGCTCTTTCATACTTACCTCCGTTGAGAGATAAGTTTTCTTGGTAAATTAATAGTTCCTCTTTCTGTTTGGACACTTCAAGAGTTGCTATGATTACCAATAGACTTACACTCTTGAGTTATCACTAAGGATAAAGAGTGCGTGCGTTGGTTTTATTTGATTGGTTTTCAATCTGTAAGCCAACGCTCGCTTTTATCCCGTCAAACTTTAAAGGAATTTGTCAGACATCTTGTGATGAAAGACCGGTTAGAAGTCTGCACCCTTTCGGGTTAGGTCATACTTCATACCCTATTTGCACCATTACAGTACAACCTTCGCTTTCTCTAACTTCTTTTACCTACACCACCAACAGCATTGCTTACGCGTTGCCTGCCATTTTTCAGGCGGAGATATAGGCTTACCAAGTTCCATTATTACTACACGGATAGGGAAGATATAGTCTGTTTCCCGACAGTGTTTATGATGACGTATCCCAAGGCTAAAATGAGATAACCCACTGCATACCTTTTGGTTCAAGCCGATAGCGACCGTAGGCTTGTTCTACATAACGAGAATTACGACTATTCACTTACGTTTATCTTTCTATCCAACCTAGTCCCTCAACCCAATGGTCGTTTCGAGTCTCTTATTAATACTTCACAGTATTAATAACCTTATCGGGGTACATTGTCAGGAAGCTCCGCACAAAATCGTTGCCAATTATGCACTATCCCTAGGTTACTGTTAGTCATATAACAGGTTACACTCATTTATTTCTTCGCAACTGCATATATCAACGTTGAAACGAATTGTAACAATAGTAATAACAGCTTACTCATACTTAACTAAGTTGTTACCTAATACAGCAATAAATAAGCCCTTGCTGGTTTGCTTTAAAACTTACTTTATCCATTAAACAAATGTTTAATGGTACTTTGTTTACTTTTAATCCTCTAATAGGAAATAACTAACCTTTAACAAACAAAAGCTCATTTGTTAGTAATGATTATTTCAATGAAAGGGGATTTGGGTAAATTTAGACCGAGAAGTAACCGTGCTGTTCCGCAAGCCATTCACGGGCAACTATT
Organism: Rodentibacter mrazii; assembly: GCF_001998825.1. Classification (GTDB taxonomy): domain Bacteria; phylum Pseudomonadota; class Gammaproteobacteria; order Enterobacterales; family Pasteurellaceae; genus Rodentibacter; species Rodentibacter mrazii. The sequence goes on along the minus strand of NZ_MLHG01000012.1, from coordinate 8,086 downwards.
ATTTTCAAGTTGCTGAGGGTGTTTCTTAATAAAAGAATATCCCGAAGTAAAGTAAATAAAGATAAGTGTAAAGGTGGCAACCAAATAGAAGAAATTCCACTTTCTTATACTCGAACCGTCTCAGATTGCTACGGTATCTTTCGGACTTTATTTATAGTAGGGTTGAATAATCATTCTTTATGGACGATATGACGTTTTGGATTTGACCCAAGTCACTCTATAAATAGGCGACCAACGGTAGTCCTATCTTTCGATAACGGATCTTGCTTGCTTACCCCTCTTAATATTTATCTAAATATTAAGTACATAAAAGTGAAGACCATACCTTAACCGCATAAAGTTGGAGATATTCTTACCAACTTAGAACTAGATCTTGGGCAACGCCCCTTTTCTAGTCTGCTACCCAAACTCTTCCCGAGAAGATCTGAATAGCCAAGAGAAAGCTACATTACATAGCTTTCTCTTAATTGAGTTAACTTCTTGATATATAAGGACTTAATCCCAGTAAGCACGACACTTGTCGCACTTAGCCTTTGTAGTTGTAAACATGTGCCACTAAGTCTAATACTTTGTTAGAATAACCGGCTTCGTTGTCGTACCAAGAAACAAGTTTCACGAAAGAATCGGTTAATGCGATACCTGCATCGGCATCAAATACAGAGGTTAATGTGCAACCGTTGAAGTCAGTAGATACAACTGCATCTTCGGTATAACCTAAAACATCTTTTAACTCGCCGTTGAAAGTTTTACCTTCTGCTGCATCTTTGATTGCTTGTTTGATTTGCTCGTAAGTTGCAGGTTTTTCAAGGTTTACGGTTAAGTCAACAACAGAGACATTTGGTGTTGGAACACGGAAAGCCATACCTGTTAATTTACCGTTTAATGCCGGTAACACTTTGCCTACTGCTTTTGCAGCACCGGTTGAGGATGGGATGATGTTTTGTGACGCACCACGACCACCACGCCAGTCTTTAGCAGACGGACCGTCAACGGTTTTTTGCGTCGCTGTGGTTGCGTGAACAGTTGTCATTAAACCATCTTTAATACCGAAAGTTTCATGGATAACACGTGCTAAAGGCGCTAAACAGTTTGTTGTACAAGACGCGTTAGAAACGATATCTTGACCTGCGTATGCACCAAAGTTTACACCACGCACAAACATTGGAGTTGCATCTTTAGATGGACCGGTTAAAACGACTTTTTTCGCACCGGCAGTGATGTGTTTACGTGCTGTTTCATCGGTTAAAAATAAACCTGTCGCTTCAACTGCGATATCAACACCGATAGCGCCCCAGTTTAAGTTTGCCGGATCACGTTCTGAGGTCACACGAATCGCTTTACCGTTAACCACTAAGTTACCGTCTTTAACTTCAACAGTACCATCAAAACGACCATGAGTTGAATCGTATTTTAACATGTAAGCCATGTATTCAACATCAATTAAGTCGTTGATACCGACAACTTCAATGTCATCGCGTTGTTGTGCTGCACGGAATACGATACGACCGATACGACCAAAGCCATTGATACCAATTTTAATTGCCATAAGATTTTTACCTTCTTAGTTAAGTTAAACAAACTGTTGTGTTTAAGAAAAAAGAGCATTCCCTAAAACTTTGTAGCAGATTATAGCACGAGCATTTAGATAAAACTAGAAATCCGATTTTTTTGTGATCTAGATCACGCTAAAAATACTTTTTTAGATAAAAACTTCTGAAAAGATGACCGCTCTTTAATGATTTTCTATTAAATAATCGGCATAATAGACTGAAATATTTAGGAAAGGTTTAAACTATGTCACAAGGCAATTTATACATTCTTTCAGCCCCAAGCGGGGCGGGGAAATCTTCGCTAATTTCAGCATTATTGGAACGTGATTCTTCCACACAAAAAATGGTGTCGATTTCGCATACAACGCGCGATCCGAGACCCGGTGAAATTGACGGCGTACATTATTATTTTGTTTCTAAAGAAGAATTTGAATCCTTGATCAAACAAGATTTATTTTTGGAATATGCTACGGTGTTTGGTGGAAATTATTATGGCACATCATTGCCGGCAATTCAGGAAAATCTGGCAAAAGGAATTGATGTTTTTTTGGATATTGATTGGCAAGGTGCGCAACAAATTCGTAAAAAAGTAGTAAATGTAAAGAGTATTTTTATTCTTCCCCCTTCATTGCCGGAGTTAGAACGTCGTTTGATTGGTCGTGGTCAAGACAGCGAAGCAGTAATTATGGAACGTATGGCAAAAGCAAAGAATGAAATTTCTCACTATGATGAGTATGATTACATCATTATCAACGATAATTTTGAGCAAGCATTAGCCGATTTACAGAGTATTTTAAGTGCGGAACGTTTGACGAAAGATTATCAACAAGTAGAAAATGCGGTCTTAATTCATCAATTACTGGATCAATAATATGAGATTTAGTATGATGTTTCCCCTTATATCCCTTATTTTAAGATGAATTGGAGTAGAATATGGCACGTGTTACAGTACAAGATGCGGTAGAAAAAATTGGCAACCGTTTTGATTTAATTTTGACCGCAGCACGTCGTGCGAGACAATTGCAGTTACATCAACGTGATCCTTTAGTACCGGAAGATAATGATAAACCGACAGTTATTGCGTTGCGTGAAATTGAAAAAGGATTAATCTCTAACGAGATTATGGATGCTCAAGAACATCAAGCTATTACAGCTGTTCAGCATGTAGAAGCAGCAGCGGTAGCATTAATTTCCGAATAATTTTAAAAGTGCGGTTGATTTCAACCGCAGTTTAATTTTAACTATTCATTTAATAATCCGAAAAAGTCAGGTGTCCTTTGGAATTGTTTGCAGATTTAGAACACATTATTCGAGGGTATTTACCCGAAGATAAAGTTGAATTAGTCAGACGTGCATTTGTTATCGCAAGAGATGCGCACGAGGGACAATTTCGTTCAAGCGGAGAACCCTATATTACCCATCCTGTGGCGGTAGCTTCCATCATTGCGAAAATGAATCTTGATCATGAAGCGGTAATGGCTGCGTTATTGCATGATGTTATTGAAGACACGGCTTATTCGGAAGAAAATCTTAAAGAAGAATTTGGAGCAAGTGTTGCAGATATCGTTGACGGGGTATCAAAGCTTGACAAGTTGAAGTTCCGGACACGTCAAGAAGCTCAGGTGGAAAATTTCCGCAAAATGATTTTGGCGATGACCCGTGATATTCGAGTGGTATTGATTAAACTTGCAGACCGAACGCACAATATGCGTACATTGGGTGCATTGCGCCCTGATAAGCGTCGTCGTATTGCTAAAGAGACGCTTGAAATTTATTGCCCCCTTGCTCATCGTTTAGGCATTGAGCATATTAAAAATGAACTAGAGGATTTATCCTTTGAAGCAATGTACCCACACCGTTATAAGGTATTGAAAAAATTAGTGGAAGTTGCGAGAAATAATCGTCAAGACCTTATTGAACGTATTTCTAATGAAATTAAAGAGCGGTTAGAAAATGTGGGGATTGTTGCTCGGGTGTGGGGACGAGAAAAACATCTCTATAAGATCTACCAAAAAATGCGTGCAAAAGATCAAGAATTTCACTCTATTATGGATATCTATGCGTTTCGTATTATTGTGAAAAATATTGACGATTGTTATCGCGTATTGGGTCAAATGCACAATCTCTATAAACCCCGTCCGGGACGCGTAAAAGATTATATCGCCGTGCCAAAGGCAAATGGCTATCAGTCTTTACAAACTTCTATGATTGGTCCGCATGGCGTACCGGTAGAAGTTCATATTCATACGGAAGATATGGAACAAGTGGCGGAAATGGGGGTGACTGCGTACTGGGTATATAAAGAAAGCGGTAAAAATGACAGTACAACCGCGCAGATCCGCGCCCAACGTTGGTTGCAAAATTTAGTTGAAATCCAACAAAGTGTAGGAAACTCCTTTGAGTTCATTGAAAATGTAAAATCGGAATTTTTTCCAAAAGAAATTTTTGTTTTTACACCAAAAGGGCGAATTGTTGAATTGCCGAAAGGGGCAACTGCGGTAGATTTTGCTTATGCGGTACATTCTGATATCGGGAATACTTGTGTTGGCGTGTTGGTTGAATATAAACCTTACCCGTTATCAAAAGCGTTAGAATCCGGTCAAACGGTAAATATTATTACTGAACCGAATGCACATCCTAAAGCTTCATGGTTGAATTTTGTGGTTACTGCCCGTGCGAAAACCCGCATACGTCACTATTTAAAACAACGTTGTGAAGATGATGCGGTAAAACTGGGTGAAAGGGAACTGAATGCTGCATTACAACCACATCGTTTAACAGATCTTTCTCCACAACAAATTCAAGCGGTTTTGGATGAACGAAAACTTTCTTCGCTTGATGGATTGTTGCGTGAAATTGGTTTAGGAAATCAACTTTCTTCTGTGATTGCACATCAATTAGTGGGAGAGCCGATAGAAATTGATGTGGACGGTAATGCGGAAAATCATTCAAACACCTTAACAATTGCACCGGCTTTAATGGCTAATATGCAATTTGCCAAGTGTTGCCACCCGATCCCGGGTGATCCGATTCTGGGGTGTAGTACTCCGAATAACGGACTAGTCATTCATCATCAACAATGTGTAAATCTTAAAAATGCTCATCAGTTAGTCAAAGCTAAATGGGAGAAAATGCAAAGTGCGGTCAATTTTGATGCTGAATTACAAATTGAAATCTTAAATGAGAAGGGGGCTTTGCCAAGTTTAATGACAGTGATCGGAGCAAGCGAAAGCAGCATCCAAAATATTTGGACGGAAGGGTTGGAGAATAATTTGTTGTTTGTGATTTTGCAAATTAGTGTGAAAGACACAAAACACCTTGCCAATATTTTATATCATATTAAGAGAATTACAGGTGTGGTAAGTGCAAAGCGCAATATTAACGCCTAATATATTATGGTTTTTCCTCTTCTTGATGCCGTCCCTCTTACCACGCTTTCAGGTGTAGGGGCGGCAGTTTCTAATAAACTTAGCAGAATCGGTATTAATAATTTACAAGATCTGCTTTTTCATTTGCCGATTCGTTATGAGGATCGTACGCGTATTACACCCATTGCTGATCTACGTCCTGATCAATATTTCACCATTGAAGGAATTGTACAAACTTGTGAGGTCACCTTTGCCCGTCGTCCGATTCTGTCCGTCAGCCTGTCTGATGGTTCGTCAAAAATTATGTTACGTTTTTTCAATTTTAATGCGGGAATGCGTAACAGTTTTCAGATAGGTGCTCGTGTTAAGGCGTTTGGCGAAGTCAAACGAGGGCGTTATATGCCGGAAATTCATCATCCGGAGTATCAAATTATTCGTGACAATACACCGATTATATTGGCAGAAACGCTTACACCTGTTTATTCTACTACAGAAGGGCTAAAACAAAATACGTTACGAAAGCTGGTAGAGCAAGCATTAAATTTACTTGATAAAGTGCAAATTGCTGAAATTTTGCCTAATGAATTTAATCCTCATCAATTCAACTTAAAAGAAGCATTGCAGCTATTGCACCGACCTCCACCGGATATTTCCTTAGAAGCACTGGAAAAAGGGCAACATCCTGCTCAACAGAGATTAATTTTTGAAGAGTTGCTCGCGCATAATCTCGCTATGCAAAAAGTGCGGTTAGGTACGCAACAATTTTCGGCTTTGCCTTTGCGTTATCAAACGGATTTAAAACAACGATTTTTGATGAGTTTACCTTTTCACCCCACCAATGCACAAACGCGGGGTATCACCAATATTGAACAAGATTTAGCAAAAGATTATCCTATGATGCGCTTGGTGCAAGGGGATGTGGGCTCGGGTAAAACATTGGTGGCGGCATTATCGGCGTTACTTGCGATTGACAATGGTAAACAAGTGGCTCTAATGGCACCGACAGAAATTTTAGCCGAGCAACATGCCAATAATTTTCGTCATTGGTTTGAGCCTTTTGGTATTAATGTGGGTTGGCTGGCTGGCAAAGTGAAGGGGAAAGCACGTCAAAGTGAGTTGGAAAAAATCAAAAATGGTGCGGTACAAATGATCATTGGTACCCATGCTCTGTTTCAAGACGAAGTCGAATTTGCCTCACTTTCCCTAGTGATCATTGATGAACAACATCGTTTTGGTGTGCATCAACGCTTAATGCTTCGTAATAAAGGCGAAAAGGCGGGGTTTTACCCTCATCAATTAATTATGACGGCAACTCCGATACCGAGAACTTTGGCGATGACGGTATATGCAGATTTAGATACATCTATTATTGATGAATTGCCTCCGGGGCGTACGCCAATTACAACGGTGGTGATTTCGGAAGAGCGACGGGATGAAATTGTTGAGCGCGTAAAAAAAGCTTGTGTCAATGAAAAACGTCAAGTCTATTGGGTATGTACTTTAATTGATGAATCCGAAGTGCTGGAAGCGCAGGCCGCAGAGGCGATTTGGGAAGATTTAACCAAAGCCTTACCTATGTTAAGAATTGGTTTGGTACACGGAAGAATGAAACCTCAAGAAAAACAAGAGGTCATGTTACAGTTTAAAAATGCCGACTTAGATTTGTTAGTGGCAACGACGGTGATTGAAGTTGGCGTAGATGTACCGAATGCCAGTTTGATGATTATCGAAAATGCCGAACGATTGGGTTTATCACAACTCCATCAGTTGCGCGGACGTGTTGGGCGAGGTAATACCGCCTCTTTTTGTGTTTTAATGTATAAGCCACCTTTGGGAAAAGTCTCACAAAAACGCTTACAAGTACTACGAGACAGCCAAGACGGTTTCTTTATTTCTGAAAAAGATTTGGAAATCCGTGGTCCGGGTGAGGTTCTAGGGACAAAACAAACAGGAATTGCTGAATTTAAAGTGGCAAATTTAATGCGTGATCGTAAAATGATTCCAACGGTGCAATATTATGCCAAGCAATTGATTCAAAGCTATCCTGATGTGGCAGATTGCCTGATTAAACGTTGGTTAAATAACAAAGAAATATATTCGAATGCCTAAAAGTGCGGTCAATATAGAAAGAGTTTTTTATGGAGATAGAAAGAGAACGTCCGACAGTCCTTTTTTTTGATTCTGGTGTGGGCGGATTCAGCGTATATCGCGAGACGAAAAAATTGTTACCTGACTGGCATTATCTTTATTGTTTTGACAATGAAGGTTTTCCCTACTCGGAGCGTTCGGAAGAAAGCATTATTCAGCGTACATTATCTGCTTGTCAGTTAATTGACATGCAACATTCTTTGGACGCGATTGTCATTGCTTGTAATACAGCGAGCACGGTGGTTTTGCCTGTTCTGCGGGAAAATTTTTCTATACCTATTATCGGTACGGTTCCGGCAATTAAACCTGCTACAGAGATTTCAAATACAAAACATATTGGGCTATTAGCAACAAAAGGAACGGTAAAGCGCTACTATGTAGATGAGCTGATACATAAGTTTGCTCAAGATTATCGAGTAGAGCGATTAGGCTCGACAAAATTAGTTGAAATTGCTGAACAAAAAATTCGTGGACATTCGGTAGATTTGATCGCTTTAAAAGGTGAATTATCGCCTTGGGTAGATATGTCGGATTTGGATACGTTGATTTTAGGATGTACCCACTTTCCTTTAATAAAAGAGGAAATCAAATTATGTTTACCCCAAGTCAGATATTTTATAGATTCGGGTGCAGCAATTGCAAAACGGGTTCAATCTTTGCTTGGTGGTGTGAATGTGAGAGAGCAGGGGAAAAAAGTGAACCAAATGTTTTGTACGAAACATTTTTCAAAAGAATCGCAATTCAACCAAATATTACATTTATGGGGATTTGAATCTTTAAATGTAATAGAAATCAGCTAAAAAAACAGCCAATTTGGTGGGATTTTATGCAAAAGAACATTTTTTTAAATTTTTTTGAAAAAAGCACTTGTGTGGCGTAAAAAAATCCCTATAATGCACCGCACACAACGACGCACTGTTGTGAACGTTTGAGATTTGCAGTGCGTCGTTCTTTTTTGCTCTTTAACAATCTATCAGACAATCTGTGTGGGCACTTGTTGATTGACTTATTGAAAATATT
>NZ_MLHG01000119.1 GCF_001998825.1 Rodentibacter mrazii | reverse complement strand
ATTGTTTGTGAGTTCGATACACCTTGGAGCCCACCGGAAGAATGGTTCGCGACACTTTGTGAAACTTTCTCAAATTATCAAATGCGACTTGCCTATTTTGAGCCGGGAATGTGGTTTGCCGGCGAACTGATTTCAGATACGCAAGGCGGTTATTCTTCAAACTGGATAGATGACTCAGAAATGAAGACATTTATTCTTCGGGAATTTCATTGGGATTTTACCGAAGAGGAAGAGTAAACCTTTAATCTGTGAATACAACCAAAGTGTGGTCAATTTTAACCGCACTTTTCATCCCATAGGGACAAATTCCTTATGGGATTTGCTCCCTATTCAATAATTGATAAGGAGCAATCCATAATGGATTTCGAACAAAAATTTACCGCACTTTTTAAATCGATTGCACCTCATTACCGGCGTTCTGAAGTGTTCTATGACTTTATAACGATTTTGGGACTTGAGTTTTATCTGGTTTTGTATGGTGAGTCAGCGGATGAAACGCTGAAACAGCGTTATCAGACGGCTGTAGGTCACTACACAGATGACGAAAAGCAAAAGTTAGTTGAGCTTAGTGTGATTGTGGTAGAAGCCCTTGAAAACAAGACCTATGATTTTTTAGGTTCGGTGTTTATGGGCTTAGAGCTCGGCGATAGATATAAAGCACAGCATTTCACACCGAGTTATGTTGCGCAAGCAATGGCTGCGATGACATTATCCAATTGTCATGAGTTAATTCAACGACGTGGATTTATCCGATTGCAAGAGCCGACCTGTGGTTCCGGTGTGATGATTATTGAAGCATATAATTATTTACGTCAAGAGTCATTTAATCCGCAGCAACAGATGTGGGTACAAGCTCGTGATTTGGATTTTACTGCTGCAATGATGTGTTATATTCAAATGACACTTTTACACATACCGGGCGAAGTGATAATTGGGGATACCTTACAAAATGAGGTTCATCATCATTTATACACAACAGCTCATCTATGGGGGAACTGGAACAATAAATTAGCATGCGCAGATTTAGATACTGAACCAGAAATTCAAAGAATTGAATCTGAACCAGTAGAAGAATTGCCATTTGAAATTGATTGGGAAAGTGAACCGATGTTTTATTAAAAGTTAAATGCCACTCTATTTGGTGCTAAAAAGCCTAGTGAATTAAAATTTACTAGGCTTTATTTATATACTCTCTATTATAGATACCTTTTAATTTTGCTACAGTTGATTTTGATAGATTGTAATTTTGCATGACAACGCTAATGGAATGACCTGATTTAAAATCTTTGTAGATTTTATGGCGTATTTTTTCCGTTACTTTAGGAGGTCGTCCGCCCAATGCTTTTTTATTACCTGAAGTAAGTTTAGCTCGTTTGCCTTCTTGAGTGCGTTCAACAATAAAACTTCTTTCCAGTTCTGCAAAAATGCCTAATAACTGAATTAATGCTGTTCCCATAGGATTATCTTGTTTTCGGGTATCTATTCCTTGCTGTATTGCAACAAACCCAACATTTTTCTTTTTAAAGATTTCAAGGGTATTTAGACATTGTGTAAGGCTTCTGCCTAAACGGTCAAGTTTAGTGACAACAACAATATCACCTTCACGGATATAATCGAGTAATTCATCAAGTTGCTTTTTATTTTTATCCGCTTTGCCGGAATGTTTGCCCGAGAAAATCTTTATACAGCCGAACTCTTCTAATGTGCGGATTTGTTCTGCTAAATCTTGTTGTTGAGTAGATACGCGGGCGAAACCAATTTTAGCCACCGCTTTCTCCTTGTAAAAATTAATATCTAATTATTTAGTAGGATAGTTATCTATTTTGGTGATGTTTTCATCTATTAACTCTTTTAATTTATTTTCTAATTTTTTTCTCTGGTTATTAGTTTGTAAGGCCTTGATAAAAACAAAAATCTGTATTATTAAAGCAAATGATGCTATATAGGTATATTCATTAATTCCTTTTTCCATGTAGTTTAGTATTAATGCTGTAAAAAGCATCGTCATTGTTATTAAAGTGAAAATTGTTGAGCTTCTCATTTTTATGCTCCTGGTTTATTGATGTTTGGGTTTTTATTAACTATTAATTTGTCAAATTTACTTTCAATATTTTTCATTTTGTAAGTTATTTATTTTTATTTTCT
>NZ_MLHG01000118.1 GCF_001998825.1 Rodentibacter mrazii | reverse complement strand
ATTGTTTGTGAGTTCGATACGCCTTGGAGTCCACCGGAAGAATGGTTCGCGACACTTTGTGAAACTTTCTCAAATTATCAAATGCGACTTGCCTATTTTGAGCCGGGAATGTGGTTTGCCGGCGAACTGATTTCAGATACGCAAGGCGGTTATTCTTCAAACTGGATAGATGACTCAGAAATGAAGACATTTATTCTTCGGGAATTTCATTGGGGTTTTACCGAAGAGGAAGAGTAAACCTTTAATCTGTGAATACAACCAAAGTGTGGTCAATTTTAACCGCACTTTTCATCCCATAGGGACAAATTCCTTATGGGATTTGCTCCCTATTCAATAATTGATAAGGAGCAATCCATGGATTTTGAACAAAAATTTACCGCACTTTTTAAATCGATTGCACCTCATTACCGGCGTTCTGAAGTGTTCTATGACTTTATAACAATTTTGGGACTTGAGTTTTATCTGGTTTTGTATGGTGAGTCAGCGGATGAAACGCTGAAACAGCGTTATCAGACGGCTGTAGGTCACTACACAGATGAGGAAAAGCAAAAGTTAGTTGAGCTTAGTGTGATTGTTGTAGAAGCCCTTGAAAACAAGAGCTATGATTTTTTAGGTTCGGTGTTTATGGGCTTAGAGCTCGGCGATAGATATAAAGCACAGCATTTCACTCCGAGCCATGTTGCATACGCGATGGCAGCAATGACATTATCCAATTGTCATGAGTTAATTCAGCGACGTGGATTTATCACGTTGCAAGAGCCAACGTGCGGTTCTGGTGTGATGATTATAGAATCCTATAATTATTTACGTCAGGAACAGTTTAACCCGCAGCAGCAGATGTGGGTCCAGGCAAGGGATTTGGATTTTACCGCGGCAATGATGTGTTATATCCAAATGACACTTTTACATATACCGGGCGAAGTGATAATTGGGGATACCTTACAAAATGAGGTTCATCATCATTTATACACAACAGCTCATCTATGGGGGAACTGGAACAATAAATTAGCATGCGCAGATTTAGAGACTGAACCAGAAATTCAACAAATTGAATCTGAACCAGTAGAGGAATTGCCATTTGAAATTGATTGGGAAAGTGAACCGATGTTTTATTAAAAAATCAAATGCACTCTATTTGGTGCTAAAAAGCCTAGTGAATTAAAATTCACTAGGCTTTATTTATATTATCTATTGATTTATTTTTTTATTATTGGGTTTTCTAATAAGTCATTTATAGCAATATTAAAATACACCATAAATGCACCAAAGAGAAGAAAGAAGCAAAGAAAAAGTAAGATTGTTTTTATTTTTTCTTTTTTATTTTTTCCTTCTAATCCATGTATTAAGTTGGTTGATATTAAAAATAATAAAATTGCTATTAAACCATAATTCATAATTTTCTTCTTTTAGTAAAAACGATTCCTGACATTGAGCTAACATTTCCCCCAATGTTGCTATCTATAACTTTCTTTGAATCTAAT
>NZ_MLHG01000117.1 GCF_001998825.1 Rodentibacter mrazii | reverse complement strand
TGAAGGTGGATTTTTACTACTTGAAACATCGTAGAAAATTTTTCGTATTTATTTAATTCCTTACACAAATTTTTTCAAATTCTTCAAAGAATGTCGGAAAGGTTTTTGCTGTGCATTGAGGATCAAGAATTGTTACGGGAGTATCTGAAAGTGCAATCAGTGAAAAACACATTGCCATACGATGATCATTGTAGGTAGCAATGCTTGCATGCTGAAATTTATTTAATGGAATTGGAGTAATACGAATAAAGTCTTCTCCTTCCTCAACTTCTGCGCCGATTTTTCTTAATTCGGTTGCCATTGCAGTGAGACGATCCGTCTCCTTCACACGCCAGTTGTAAATATTGCGAATAGTGGTTTCGCCCTCTGCAAAAAGTGCGGTTGTTGCAATAGTCATTGCTGCATCTGGGATATGGTTCATATCCATATCAATGCCATGAAGCTGGGACTTTTCTACCTGGATAAAATCAGCTCCCCAAGTCACTTTTGCTCCCATTTTTTCTAATACTTCGGCAAATAAACGATCACCTTGTATAGAATTTTTTCCAATACCCGTGATTTTTACTTTGCCTTTGATAGCGGCAGCCGCTAAAAAGTAAGAAGCGGAGGAGGCGTCACCTTCTACGAGATATGTGCCGGGTGAAAGATAGGATTGGTTACCTTTAATATGGAAAGTTTTGTATTCATGATTTTCTACATTAATACCAAAATCTTTCATCATTGCCAATGTGATATCAATATAAGGTTTGGAAACTAATTCTCCAATAACTTCTATTTCTACATCGTTTTCAGAAAGGGGAGATGTCATTAAAAGTGCGGTCAGAAATTGTGATGAAATTGAACCGTCGATTTTGATTTTTCCACCTTTTATGCCACGGTTTCGAATAGCAAGAGGAGGATAACCCTCGTTTTCCAAATAACGTATATCAGCACCCGCTTGATGGAGTGCATTGACTAAATGCTGAATGGGACGTTCTTTCATTCGAGGTTCACCGGTGAGGATTACTTCACCCTCTGTCTCACCTTTTAGACAAAGTGCAGCGCTTAACGGGCGCATTGCCGTACCAGCATTACCAAGAAAAAGAGAAAGTCCTCCTTGAACATTAAATGCCCCACCTAAACCTTCAATTTCGCAGACTGTTTTATCCTCAGAAAGTTGGTAATTTACTCCGAGTGCTTTGAGAGCGTTCAGCATATGACGAATGTCATCACTATCTAGAAGGTTAGTGACTTTTGTTGTACCCTTAGACAGTGTGGCAAGAAGCAGTGCCCGATTTGATAAACTTTTTGAGCCGGGAAGGTTAATTGTACCTTCAACCATCTTAATTGGCATGAGAGTAATTGATTTCATTACAGCACCACTGTTTTATTTTTATAAACAAAGATCCTATCATGAAGAGCAAGATCAAGCGCACGACTAAGTACCGTTTTTTCTACATCTCTGCCGGCGTGCATCATCGCATCTGCATTATATGTATGATCGACATTTATCACATTCTGCATAATAATTGGACCTTGATCCAATTCATTATTAATAAAATGCGCGGTAGCACCGATAATTTTTACACCTCTCTCATAGGCCTGATGGTAGGGTTTTGCGCCAATAAATGCAGGCAAGAAAGAGTGGTGAATATTAATGACACGGTTTGGATAGTGTTCTACGAACTCGGGATTAAGTACACGCATATATTTGGCTAATACAATATAGTCTGGGGTGTATTCGTCAATTTTTGTCGCAAGTAACTTATCATGCTCAACTCGGGTTAAACCTTCATGACTAATGTGGTGAAATGGAATATTAAAGCGTTCAACCAGTTCTTGTAAGTTATTATGATTGCCAATAACGGCGACGATTTCGACATCCAATGCACCATAATAATTTTTCATTAAAATATCACCAAGACAATGTGCTTCTTTAGTGACTAAAATAACGATACGTTTGCGTTTTGAACTAATTAATCGGCAATTTGTACCTTCAGGTAAACTATATTTAAGATCTTCAAGTAAAGTTATTTCATTAAAAATCCCTTCAAGCTCCGTACGCATAAAGAAATGTTTAGTCTCAAAATCAACAAATTCATTATTATGTAAGATATTTAATTGGTGTTTATAACAAATATTTGTAATCTTAGCGATCAAGCCCTTATCATCAGGGC
>NZ_MLHG01000116.1 GCF_001998825.1 Rodentibacter mrazii | reverse complement strand
TGTGCCGGGAGACAGGTAGAAAACCCAAGTAATAGAGTAAAGAGAGAAATTTTGAGTTTTTTCATAAAATACCTATTAAGTTGAAAGATTGAAATAAGTCCGTAGAATACGCATGGTTTTTACATAGTAAAACTATATTATATAGTATAAATGAACTGGAGTGATATTGTGACGAAATCTTGCGTCAATGCCGAATTTCAGGCATATGTTAAGCGTGTTTTAGAAGAGCAGAAAGGTAAACGAGTATATAAATTTAGTTATCAAGGGAAAGAATATTGGTTGAAACAACCGGAAAGATTATCAGGGATTTGGTTATTATTAAAGCCTCATCCCAAAAAGTCTTTTGAAAATGAATTAATGACGCTTTTAGATTTATTTAAACAGGGTGTGCCTGTTCCTAAAGTTGTTTACCACGGAAAAGATTTTTTTGTCTTAGAAGATGTAGGAATAAGCATTTCTCAATGGGTGGATAATTCAAACTGTTCTGAAGAACAAAGATTTTCAATTCTCTCTGATGCAAGCCAAGCCTTAATCGGATTACACAAAAAAGGATTGGTGCATGGGCGTCCGGCAATACGTGATATTGTATGGAATAATAGCAAAGTTATTTTTTTAGATTTTGAGTTTCGTTCAAAGAGCCAAAATAAAGATTGGTTAATTGTGCGTGATATGTTATTTTTCTTCGACAGTTTATGCCATAAAAACACGATTTCTGATGAACTAGTAAAAGAAATAGCACTTTATTATCAAACACATTGTAATTCCCGAAACTGGGAAATAATGCAAAACTATTTATCGAAGTTTAGATGGGTGTACTACTTATTACTGCCTTTTAAACCGGTTGCAAAGAAAGATCTCATTTCGATTTATCGTTTATTCAACTTATTATATAGCGAGGAAAAAGAATGAAAAAAGCCTTCTTAATTTTAATGCTATCCGTTTTGCTTAGTGCTTGTTCTGTCGGGGGAGGCATTGGTGTTGGTGGCGGTAGTAACGGTGTTGGTGTTGGGGTGGGATTAGGTACCGGATTTGGTTTCTAACTCTTAAGAGCGGTCAAAAATTATAGTGTTTTTTTAGATTTTTAAGAAAATGCTTGATCTTTCGCTATAGCCCACTATAATACGCGACATCTTTCGGACGCGGGGTGGAGCAGCTTGGTAGCTCGTCGGGCTCATAACCCGAAGGTCGTCGGTTCAAATCCGGCCCCCGCAACCAATACAAGTTCAGTAAAAGAACCCCAAATTTGGGGTTTTTTTGTACGAGAAATTTTAAAAACTGGGCTTAGGTTCAATGAACCTAACCCTTTTTTTACGCCTAAAATTCAATATAGACGGGATTCTGCTATATGTATAGGATTAGGGCTCTAATAAATAGAGGAGTAAAGATTGGCTACCTTAGAACAGAATTTACAAGAAATATTGCAAGGTTCGATAGAAGATTTAGGTTGCGAGCTTTGGGGTATTGAGTGTCAACGTTCCGGTCGTTTTATGACTGTACGTGTGTTCATTGATAAAGAGGGGGGGGTCACTATCGATGATTGTGCGGATGTAAGTCGCCAAGTCAGTGCAATTTTGGATGTAGAAGATCCGATTGCCGACAAATATAATCTTGAGGTGTCATCTCCCGGTTTGGATCGCCCATTATTCACATTGGCGCAATACAACCGTTATCTTGGTGAAGAAATTCTCATTCATTTACGTATTCCAATGATGGAACGTCGTAAATGGCAAGGAAAATTAGAGCGTATTGAAAATGATATGCTCACGTTAAAAGTTGATAATCAAGAACAAACCTTCGTTTTTGGTAATATTCAAAAAGCAAATGTTATTGCAAAATTCTAAAAGGAGAAAAAGGAAAAATGAGTAAAGAAATTTTATTAGCAGCAGAAGCTGTGTCTAATGAAAAATTATTACCACGTGAGAAAATTTTTGAAGCCTTAGAAAGTGCAATTGCCCTTTCAACTAAGAAAAAATACGAATACGAAACCGATATTCGTGTTTCAATTAATCCAAAAAATGGGGAGTTTGATACTTTCCGCCGCTGGTTGGTGGTCGATGAAGTCAAAGTGCCGACAAAAGAAATTACTTTAGAGGCAGCTCAATTTGATGATCCTAATATCCAACTTGGCGATTATGTGGAAGATCAAATTGAATCTATCGCTTTTGACCGTATTGCAATGCAAACCGCACGCCAAGTTATTAGTACAAAAATTCGTGAAGCGGAGCGTGCAAAAGTCGTAGAACAATTTCGTTCCGAAGAAGGTAAAATCGTTACCGGTACGGTAAAAAAAGTCAATCGTGAGAATATTATCTTAGATTTAGGCAATAAAGCCGAAGCTGTTATTGCTCGAGAAGATATGCTACCACGTGAGAATTTCCGTCCGGGAGACCGTGTTCGTGGTGTACTTTATAAAATTGTTCCGGAAAGCAAAACCGCACAATTATTCGTTACACGCGCGAAACCGGAAATGCTCGTTGAATTATTTCGCATTGAAGTACCGGAAATCGGTGAAGAGATGATTGAAATTCGTGGTGCGGCTCGTGATCCGGGGTCTCGTGCAAAAATTGCGGTGAAATCCAATGATAAACGCATTGATCCTGTTGGTGCATGTGTAGGTATGCGCGGGGCACGTGTTCAAGCGATTACTAATGAATTGGGCGGGGAACGTGTCGATATCGTACTTTGGGATGATAATCCGGCACAATTTGTCATTAACGCTATGGCGCCTGCAGATGTCAATTCCATCATTGTGGATGAAGATAACCATTCGATGGATATTGCCGTTGATGCAGCAAATCTTGCACAAGCAATCGGACGTAACGGTCAGAATGTGCGTTTAGCTACCCAATTGACCGGTTGGTCACTGAATGTGATGACGACGGAAGAACTTAATGAAAAACATCAAGCAGAAGATAATAAAGCATTGAATTTATTTATGAATACATTGGAACTTGATGAAGAATTTGCCCAAATCCTTGTGGAAGAGGGTTTTACAAGTTTAGAAGAAATTGCTTATGTGCCGGTAAGTGAATTAACGGCAATCGATGGTTTGGAAGATGAAGATCTTATTGAAGAGCTTCAAACCCGTGCTAAAAATGCGATTACAGCGGTAGCCGTAGCAGAAGAAGAAACATTGAAAAAGGCAAATATTGAAGAACGTTTATTAAACTTGGATGGTATGAATCGCCATATTGCAGTTAAATTTGCCGAAAAACAAATTACTACCCTCGAAGAGCTTGCCGAACAAGGTGTTGATGATTTGGCGGATATTGAAGAATTAACCGATGAACAAGCCGCAGAGTTGATCATGACTGCACGTAATATTTGTTGGTTCAGCGAAGAATAAGGAGAATTAATCATGACAGATGAAGTAAAAAAAGCGGATAGTGAAGCGCCGAAAAAATTAAGTATTCAACGCAGAACGAAAACAACAGTTAGCGGAACAACGACAGCCGGTAAAAGTAAAGCGGTTCAAGTGGAAGTGCGTAAAAAACGTACGGTGAAAACCGATGCGGTTCAAAAAGCAGAAGAGGCGGCAAAATTAAAAGCACAACAAGAAGAATTGGAAGCTAAAAAAGCGGCAGAAAAGAAAGCAGTAGAAGAAAAAGCACGCTTAGAAGCGGAAAAAGCAAAAGCCGAGAAAGAAAAAGCGGAAGTAAAAGTTGCGAAAAGTGCGGTCGATTCTAAGCCTAAATCTGTGGATGTGGAAAAAGAAAAACGCAAAGTGGAAGAAGCCGAACTTCGCCGTAAAGCGGAAGAAGTTGCCCGTCAAAAAGCAGAAGAGCAAGCCCGTAAAGCTGCTGAAGAAGCAAGACGTTATGCTGAGATGGATGATGAGGATAACGAATCATCTTCAGAAGATTATTCTGACTACAATTTAAGCTCTAAATATGCCCTTGAAGCGGAAGATGAAGAAGAGCGCCGTAATGAAAGTCGTGGTCGTGGAAAAAATAAAGTCGCGAAAGCGAAAAAAGGCGGTCGCGATGACGATAACAGTAAGAATAGTCGAAATGAGCGTGAATCTAACCGTAAAAACCAAAAAGAAGGTAAATTGGGTAAAGGTAAACATGCTAAGAAAGGGGCTGCATTACAACAGGCTTTCACAAAACCTGTTCAAGTCGCTAAAGCAGATGTCGTGATTGGTGAAACCATTACCGTTGCAGAGTTGGCGAATAAGATGGCAGTTAAAGGCACCGAAATCATCAAAATGATGATGAAAATGGGCGAAATGGTGACAATTAACCAAGTACTTGATCAAGAAACAGCACAGTTAGTGGCGGAAGAACTCGGCCATAAAGTGATTCTCCGTAATGAAAATGAACTTGAAGAAGCAGTACTCGGCGATCGTGATGTGAATGCAGAAAAAGTAACCCGTGCGCCGGTAGTGACAATTATGGGTCACGTTGACCACGGTAAAACGTCCTTACTTGACTATATACGTAAAGCGAAAGTCGCCGCTGGAGAAGCCGGGGGAATTACCCAACACATTGGGGCATACCATGTAGAAATGGATGACGGCAAGATGATTACTTTCCTTGATACGCCGGGACACGCCGCTTTTACCTCAATGCGTGCTCGTGGTGCAAAAGCAACAGATATAGTGGTTCTTGTTGTGGCGGCTGATGATGGCGTGATGCCTCAAACCATTGAAGCTATTCAGCATGCGAAAGCCGCGGGTGCGCCATTAGTGGTCGCAGTAAACAAAATTGATAAACCGGAAGCTAATCCTAATCGTGTAGAACAAGAATTACTTCAACACGAGGTGATTTCAGAAAAATTCGGTGGTGATGTTCAATTTGTACCGGTTTCAGCGAAGCAAGGTCTTGGTATTGATGAATTGTTAGATGCGATTCTTCTCCAATCAGAAGTACTTGAATTAACCGCTGTGAAAGATGGTATGGCAAGTGGTGTAGTGATTGAATCTTACCTTGATAAAGGTCGTGGCCCTGTGGCGACAATCTTGGTGCAATCCGGTACATTACACAAAGGCGATATTGTACTTTGTGGTTTCGAGTATGGTCGTGTAAGAGCGATGCGTGATGAAAATGGTAAAGAAATTGACGAAGCAGGTCCATCTATTCCGGTTGAAGTGCTTGGGCTTTCCGGTGTGCCGGCAGCGGGTGATGAAGCAACTGTCGTGCGTGATGAGAAAAAAGCGCGTGAGGTGGCATTATATCGCCAAGGTAAATTCCGTGAAGTCAAACTTGCCCGTCAGCAAAAAGCGAAACTTGAAAATATGTTTAGCAATATGACGGAAGGTGATGTAGCAGAATTGAACGTGATCGTGAAAGCTGACGTACAGGGTTCTGTGGAAGCCATTGTTCAAGCCTTACATGAACTTTCAACGGACGAAGTAAAAGTGAAAGTGGTCGGTTCTGGAGTAGGCGGTATTACAGAAACCGATGCGACATTAGCGGCTGCGTCCAATGCCATTATGGTCGGTTTTAACGTTCGTGCCGATGCCTCAGCCCGCCGTGTTATTGAAAGCGAAAATATTGATTTACGTTATTACTCCATTATTTATGAATTGCTTAACGAAATCAAAGCGGCAATGAGCGGTATGTTACAGCCTGAATTCAAACAAGAAATCATTGGTCTGGCAGAAGTACGTGATGTGTTCCGTCATCCGAAATTCGGTGCGATTGCCGGTTGTATGGTGACAGAAGGTATAGTTAAACGTAATAACCCAATCCGTGTGTTACGTGACAACGTGGTGATTTTTGAAGGCGAATTGGAATCCCTCCGTCGTTTCAAAGATGACGTTGCCGAAGTACGTAGCAATATGGAATGTGGTATCGGTGTAAAAAACTATAATGATGTCAAAGTGGGCGATCAAATCGAAGTATTTGAAGTCGTCGAAGTGAAACGCTCAATTTAATCTTTGTGGTTTAGTAACCTGTAAAACCTTTAAACGTTGCGGTTAGATTTTAAATATTCGGTATTATGTAGCAAATGCACAAAAGGAATTTCAACGAAACGTAGAGATACACTGTGTGTCCCTACGAATAAAACCAAAATCATATTTGTGCAACACTACATAATGTTGAAAACATTGGAAATGTCTGACCGCACTTTTTAGGGTAAATATCAACTATCTAGAACACTAAAATAACATTTGTTACAAGACAAATATCTGCTAAATGTTGAAAGCGGTTATATTCTATGATAAGAAATAACCGCTTTTTATTTGGTATTAACCACAAAACCAACTTAGATGTAATAGGGTAATAAATTTTATGGATAATCTATTAAATAATTATAGTCGTGCCAGCGCCATACCATCATTACTATGTGATTTTTATAAAACCTCTCACCGAATAATGTATCCTGAAGGTTCACAAATTCTTTATAGTACATTTACGCCTCGTAGCAATAAACATGCACCTTATTTAACAAGAGTTGTATCCTTTGGTTTCCAAGCATTTATTACTAAATATTTAATTCATTATTTTAATGACAACTTCTTTTTTCGGGATAAAGATGAAATTGTTTCCGAATATTCAGCCTTTATTAGAAAAACGTTGCAGTTAGATGACACAGGGGAACACATTAAACAACTACACGAACTGGGTTACTTACCCATTCGGATTAACGCCATTCCTGAAGGAAAAACCGTAGCAATTAAAGTTCCCGTGATGACGATTGAAAATACCCATCCCGATTTCTTTTGGCTGACAAACTATTTAGAAACACTCATTAATGTATCCCTTTGGCAGCCGATGACCTCAGCTTCCATTGCTTTTGCCTGTCGAACACTATTAGCTAAGTTTGCAAATGAAACCTGTGATAACCAAGATCACGTGCCATTTCAATCTCACGATTTTTCAATGCGTGGTATGAGTTCTTTAGAATCGGCGGAAACTTCGGGTGCGGCTCATTTAACCTCTTTTTTAGGTACAGATACGATTCCGGCGATCGCTTTCATTGAAGCCTACTATGGCTCTAAGGATTTAATTGGCACCTCAATACCAGCTTCAGAACACTCAGTGATGAGCTCACATGGTATTGATGAATTGCCTACATTTCGTTATTTAATGGCAAAATTCCCGAATAGCATGTTGTCAATTGTGTCGGATACCACTGATTTTTGGCATAACATTACGATTAATTTACCTTTATTGAAGCAGGAAATTATGGCAAGACCGGAAAATGCCCGTTTAGTTATTCGACCTGATAGCGGTGATTTTTTTGCGATTATTTGTGGCGATCCTACGGCAAATACTGAACATGAACGTAAAGGGCTGATTGAGTGCTTATGGGATATTTTTGATGGCACAGTTAATCAGAAAGGTTATAAAGTTCTCGATCCCCATATTGGTGCTATTTATGGCGATGGCGTAACTTATGAAAAAATGGTGAAGATTTTAGAAGGATTAAAAACCAAAGGCTTTGCCTCAAGTAATATTGTGTTTGGTGTTGGTGCGCAAACTTATCAGCGTAATACACGTGATACATTAGGATTCGCTATTAAAGCCACCTCTATCACGATTAATGGTGAAGAAAAAGCGATCTTTAAAAACCCTAAAACCGACAATGGCTTAAAGAAATCTCAAAAAGGCCGTGTTAAAGTCCTTTCTTATGATACCTATCTTGATGGATTAACCGCAAAAGATGACTTTAGTGATGATTTATTAGAAATACTCTTTGAAGACGGCAAACTGTTACGCCAAACTGATTTCGATCAAATTAGACAAAATTTGCTTGTTGGTTCCTATTAGAAAAATTATCTCAATTTAGATCACTAAAATAACTTCATTGCGAGTGAAAAGATAAAAGAGCGGTCAGATTTCATTGAAATTCCTACTTTTGTGCGTTTGCTACATAATACCGAAAAACTCCCCCAAAACAGACCGCACTTTTCGGTTTTTGGAGATAAATTTTGATATAATCCCTCGCCTTAAAACGAATTTTGAAAATAGGAAAAAATAATGGCTCGAGAATTTAAACGAAGCGACCGTGTTGCGCAAGAAATCCAGAAAGAAATTGCGGTGATTTTACAACGTGAGGTGAAAGATCCGCGCATTGGTATGGTGACAGTATCCGATGTTGAGGTATCGAGTGATTTGGCTTATGCCAAAATTTTTGTCACCTTCTTGTTTGATCATGATGAAAGTGCGATTGAACAGGGGATGAAAGGGTTAGAAAAGGCTGCGCCTTATATTCGTACTCTGCTTGGCAAAGCGATGCGTTTACGCATTGTGCCGGAAATTCGTTTTATCTATGATCAATCCTTAGTAGAAGGTATGAGAATGTCCAATTTGGTGACGAATGTGGTACGTGAAGATGAACGCAAACACGTTGAGGACGAGGCATAATGTCGAGACCACGCAAGCGAGGACGTGATATTGACGGCGTGTTTCTACTGGATAAACCGCAGGGGATGTCCTCCAACGAGATAATGCAAAAAGTAAAACGCCTTTTCCAAGCGAATAAAGCAGGGCATACCGGAGCGTTAGATCCATTGGCAACAGGAATGTTGCCGATTTGTTTGGGCGAAGCCACTAAGTTTTCGCAATTTTTATTGGATGCCGATAAGCGTTATTTGGTTACTGCAAAATTAGGCGAGCGCACCGATACCTCCGATGCTGATGGGCTGGTGGTGGAAACTCGAGCAGTGAATGTGGAAACTCCGCAAATTTTGACCGCACTTGAGCAATTTCGGGGGGATATTTTGCAAGTGCCGACGATGTTTTCAGCTTTAAAACATCAGGGCAAACCTTTGTATGAATATGCCCGTCAAGGCATTACCGTAGAGCGTGAAGCCCGCCCAATCACGATCTTTGAACTTAAGTTTATTGAATATCATGCCCCTTATTTAACTTTGGAAGTTCATTGCTCCAAAGGCACTTATATTCGCACCTTGGTGGATGATTTAGGGGAAGTGTTGGGCTGTGGCGCACACGTCACTATGTTACGCCGACTTGCCGTGGCGGATTATCCGATTGAGGCGATGATGAGCTGGGATGAATTACAAAACCTCGCCGCTCAGCAGGATTTAGCCTTACTTGATCAGCATTTATTACCAACAGATACTGCCGTGAGCAAATTGCCGGCATTGCATTTGAATGAGGCACAAAGCCGTGCCATTGGTTTTGGTCAGCGTGTGAAATTTACCAACGATCAGAATTTACAAGGACAAGTGCGGTTGTTTTCGGAAGAGAATTTATTTTTAGGCGTCGCGTTGATCGATGGCTATATTATCCGTCCACAACGATTAATTACACAATCCGCATAATTTTATTTGCCTTTCTTTATAAATTCCAGTAATCTCACCTGTAATTAATTTTTTACAAATTGTGTAAATTAAAAATTACAGGTGGGTTATGGAAGCACTTAACGATTTACGTTCTGAAATTGATTCGCTCGATCGCGAACTTATTCAACTTTTTTCTAAACGCCTTAAACTGGTTTCACAAGTAGGCAAAGTCAAACATCAGCACGGTCTCCCTATTTATGCGCCGGATCGTGAAGTTGCTATGTTGCAAGCACGTCGTTTAGAGGCCGAGAAAGCGGGTATTTCACCGGATTTAATCGAAGATGTACTACGCCGTTTTATGCGGGAATCCTATACTAATGAAAACCAGTTTGGTTTTAAAACTATCAACCCTAATATCCAAAAAATTGTGATTGTGGGTGGTTATGGAAAACTCGGCGGATTATTTGCCCGCTATTTGCGTGCTTCCGGTTATCCGATTTCCGTTTTAGAACGTGATGATTGGGATGTGGCGGACAGAATTCTTGCCAATGCGGATGCAGTGATTGTGTCCGTGCCCATTGCCAATACGCTTGAGACCATTGAACGTTTAAAACCTTATTTAACGGAAAATATGTTACTGGCGGATCTCACCTCGGTAAAACGTGAACCATTGGTGAAAATGTTGGAAATACACCAAGGCGCAGTAGTGGGTTTACATCCTATGTTCGGACCGGATATTACCAGTATGGCAAAACAAGTGGTAGTGTGTTGTGACGGGCGTTTTCCTGAGCGTTATAAATGGCTGCTTGAACAAATTCAAATTTGGGGTGCAAAAATTCATCAAATCGATGCTATCGAGCACGATCATAATATGACTTATGTGCAAGCCTTACGTCACTTTTCGACCTTTGCCAACGGTTTACACCTTTCTAAACAACCGGTAAATCTCACCAATTTACTCGCTCTTTCTTCCCCAATTTATCGTTTGGAATTGGCAATGATCGGTCGTTTGTTTGCACAAGATGCCGAGCTTTATGCGGATATTATTATGGATAAAGCAGAAAACCTAGAGGTGATAGAAAGCCTAAAACAAACCTATGAGGACGCACTGAAATTTTTTGAAAATCACGACCGTCAAGGATTTATTGATACCTTTCATCAAGTAAGGGAATGGTTTGGTGAGTACTCTGAACAATTTCTAAAAGAAAGCCATCAATTGCTACAACAGGCGAATGATTTGAAACAAGGATAAATGAAAAGTGCGGTAAAAAATGAC
>NZ_MLHG01000115.1 GCF_001998825.1 Rodentibacter mrazii | reverse complement strand
CGACATAAAAATTTCCTCAAAAATAATAAAGTAATAAGCCGCGCGATTATGGCTGAAATTGATGAATAAATAAATACTGTAATGAAGAAATTTTTAATAATGATGAGGAAAAGATGAAGTGCGGTCAATTTCAAAAATATTTTGCAAACTGACCGCACTTTTTTATGCTTTTACTTACACAAATTTTAATCTTACATTGTCATAAATCCAGTTAAAAATCAGAGCATAAATCATAATTAGTATGGTTAATCCGATATCCGCCATCAGTGCTTGCCATAAAGTGAGTTGAAAAAAGTAGGCAATCATTGGCACAGTAGCAATCAGAAGACCACATTCAAACATCACAGTGTGAAGAATCCGTATAACAATCCCCCGTGTTTCGCGTGGTGCGGTAAAGATTTTGTCAAAAATGCTATTAAAAATAAGATTCCAAGCCATTGCAACCACTGACATTAATATACCAACACCGAGTGCCGCACCGCCCTTTTCCGGACTGACCAAAAGCATTGCAATAGTAGATACCCCCACAGCTCCTATTTCAAATAGTACTGAATGTAAAAGGCGTTCTTTTAATGTCATCATAATAAATTCAAAAATTGACCGCACTTTTATCTATTTATACGCCCTTTTGACGATTCGGCAAAAATAATGCAAACCCTAATCCTATTAATGCCGGGATTAGCCAAGGCAAAGAAATGGCGGCAAACGGAAGATAATTCACCCATTCTGTGAGCGCTGAAATTTGAAATTGTTCGCCTAGCACGCTTACTGCCGAAACAAAGGTAACAAATACAACGGTTAATTGCATACCGATTTTTGACAAGGAAAGCCATTTATTAACAACCACCAACATCACGATGACAATGGTAATCGGATAAAGAATTAATAACACCGGCAATGAGAATTGTATAATGGCATTCAATCCTAAATTTGCAACCGCCAGTCCAAGCAGAGTAAAAATTGTCGCATACACCCGATAGGAAAAACGGGGGAAACGGTCAGCAAAAAACTCAGAAGTGGAAACGATTAACCCCGCAGTGGTGGTAAAACAAGTCATTGCAACCATTACAGCTAAAAACCATTGGGCGGATTCACCGAAAATCGCTTGTGTGGCTTGAGATAAAATATACACGCCTTTATTGACATTGCTATTCATCACCTCCGCCGGTACAGGGAAATGATTACCGAAATAGGCCAATCCGACATAAAGGACGCTAAAACCTAACGCCACCACAATACCGACCAACCAAATTGTCGCCACATATTCTTTTCGGGAGCTAAAACCAAGCTGTTTTAGGGTTTGAACCGCAACAACGCTAAATGCAACGGAGGCGAGCGCGTCTAAGGTGTTATACCCTTCAATAAATCCCGTGCCAAATGCGCTTTTCGCATAGTCCCCTATTGCGGATTGAGGAAGATTAGAACCATATTTTGTAATCCCGAGTAGCACCAAAATAACAATTAATAAGGCAAAAATCGGAGTGAGAATACGCCCGATACTATCTAAAATTTTAGAGGGATTAAGGGCGATAAAATAAGCCGCAGCAAAATACAATAGAGTGAAAACGATTAATCCGATTTCACTCATTCCTTCGAAAAGCATAGGGGAAACGCCCACTTCATAGGCAACCGTAGCAGTGCGTGGAATCGCGAAAAAAGGCCCGATTGATAGGTATAAAATCACCAAGTAAAGGGTCGCAAACCAAGGAGTGATTTTCTGCGAAATTTCATCAACATAACCTTTTGGATTTAACATACCGATGATTAAGGCAAGAATAGCAATCCCAACACCGGACAGCACAAAACCTAAAATCGCCGCCCAGAACTGCTCACCCGATAGTGCCCCTAGGCTCGGTGGAAAAATTAAATTGCCGGCACCAAAAAACATACCAAATAACAGAAGGCCTGTTAAACCTGCTTTTTTAATCATAATAATTGTTTCTCTGTAAATAATGGGCGGCGAGTATAGCACGATAACAAGAGGCTGTAATTAGTATGAAAAAATAAAGTGCGGTCAATTTTATGAGTGTTTTCCCATTTGACGATTGTTGCAAAACTTCTATAATTTCTTTATTTGGAGGAGCTATGTTTTTTATTTATATCTTAATTGCATTCATTGCTGGGGTAGCGCTTGCCTCCCAATCTGCGATCAATACCCAGCTTGCCAAAGCGGTGGGTAACGAACCCATTATCGCCACATTTATTTCCTTTGCGGTAGGGACAATCCTGCTCTTTTTTATTGCCTTATTTAAAACGGATTTATGGCAAGGTTTGACCGCACTTCCGCAGCAACCTTGGTGGAAATTATTGGGTGGTGCGTTAGGCGCATTAGCAGTGTTTACCACGATATTACTTGCCCCTAAACTTGGTATTACCGCAATGTTATTTTTTATCATCATAGGGCAATTATTGACTGCCGGCACGATTGATCATTTTGGTTTAATCGGCATGCCGGTACGGGAAGTCAATATCACGAAATTAATTGGTTTGCTGATTGTTGGATTTGGACTGATTTTCTACTTTTTTGGCGATAAATTACTTGTTCTAATAAAAGGGTAAGTGCGGTCAAATTTAAATAAGATTTTACACGTTAAACGATCACATCAACGGCCATTATTTTTTCAGCTCCGCAAATAATATTTTCTAAACAAAATATTTCCGCCACCTTAATAAATATTGAAAAACCGGATTGCATTCATTAATATCAAATTATTCTTTAGTCTCATCATCTTATAAGGGGCAAAATATGACAAAGAAACTCTTACCGATTCTATTCGCTTTAGCTTGTTCAAAAATGGCTTTCGCTGATAATGCACTCGTTTTACAAACTGATTTTAGTTTGAAAGACGGTGCGGTATCCGCTATGAAAGGTGTAGCGTTTTCAGTAGATGAAAACCTAAAAATGTTTGATTTAACCCATGAAATTCCGCCGTATAATATTTGGGAAGCGGCTTATCGTTTGTATCAAACCGCACCTTATTGGAAAGCGGGAACGGTTTTTGTCAGTGTTGTTGATCCCGGTGTCGGTACGGATCGTAAATCCGTCGTTCTGAAAACTAAAACAGGACATTATTTCGTGACACCTGATAATGGCACGTTAACCTTAGTCGCACAACATTTAGGTATTGAATCTGTAAGAGAGATTGATGAGAAGAAAAACCGCCTTGCCGGCTCTGAAAAATCTTATACGTTCCATGGACGTGATGTGTATGCTTATACGGGTGCAAGACTGGCTTCCGGTACGATTTCATTTGAAGAAGTAGGGAATGAGTTAGAGAAGAAAGTATTGGATATTCCCTATCAAAAAGCGGTATTGGAACAGGATCATTTAAAGGGCAATATTCCTATTTTAGATATTCAATACGGCAATATCTGGACAAATATTAGCGATGAATTATTAGAAAAATCCGGGATTAAGAAAGGGGATCAGGCTTGCGTTGAAATCAAAGAAGGCAATCAGATTAAATATACAGGGAGAATGCCTTATGTAAGCAGCTTTGGCGAGGTGGAAGAAGGAAAACCGTTGCTTTATTTAAACAGTTTACTCAATGTGTCATTTGCCCTGAATATGGATAGTTTTTCTAAAATCCATGGTGTCTATTCCGGCGCAGACTGGAATGTCGATTTACACAAATGTCAACAGTAATTCGGTAATTTACATAACTGACTAATGAACTTTAGTATAACTGAAGAAAACAGCAATTTACTTTAGAAAAATGTTCATTTTGTGACCACACTCAAATTTTTCTTCTTTTATTTAATGTAGTATGACTCATAGATCATTTTCAATACTATGAAGATTAATTCATTATCTAGTAGCAAAGTTAATAAGATATACA
>NZ_MLHG01000114.1 GCF_001998825.1 Rodentibacter mrazii | reverse complement strand
CTAGAATATTACTTCTATTAAAAATAGAGGTGTTAAATTTCAATAAAAGAGATTAGGAGTAAAGCATGCGTATTTTAGTTTTAGACGTACCATGTGAAAATGTCGCCCTGACGGATTATGCCCCACATTTGTTAAATGAAATCAAACATGGTTGGGCATTGATTAAATCTGACTTTATTCGTGAGATCTATATGCGTCAAGATCGGCCGGGTGTGGCATTTTTCGTTGAAGCGGAAAGTGTAGAAAAAGCAAAAGAAGTATGTGCCGAATTTCCATTAGTGAAAGCAGGCTTGGTCGACTTTGATTATATTCCATTGGGCAACTACCTTTTTGTGGAGCAACTTTTTGCAGAGGAACACAAAGGGTAATTTAACACTCAAACAGTGAGGAAAGTGACATGACAAAACCGATTTTATGTGTGCTTACCAGCACCACGGAAAAAGGCAATACCGGTATTCCGACAGGTTTCTGGTTAAGCGAATTAACCCATCCATTAAAAGTCATGGAAGAGGCAGGGTTCAAAACAGTGATCGCTTCAATCAAAGGTGGGCAAGCACCAATTGATAAAGATAGTCTGGATTTTACCGATCCGGTAAATCAATATTTCTGGAATGAAACGGATTTAGAAGCCCGTTTAGCCCACACGCCAAGCGTCTCAGAATTGAATGGTGAGGATTATTCAGCGATCTTCTTCGCCGGCGGTCACGGCACGATGTGGGATTATCGTGAAAACCAAGATGCACAACGTTTAATTCGTGAAGTGTATGAAAACAATGGGGTAGTTTCAGCCGTATGCCACGGCCCCGCTGCATTAGTGGATGCAAAATTAAGCAACGGCGAATACCTTGTGAAAGGTAAAAATGTGGCGGCATTCACAAACAAAGAAGAGGAGGAGGTAGGTGGTACGGCTGTCGTTCCTTACTTACTTGAAAGTGCATTAATCGAACATGGTGCGATCCACCACGAAGCACCAAACTGGTCTGAAAACGTCTATGTAGATGGTCGTTTAGTCACTGGTCAAAACCCTACTTCTGCACACAAAGTGGGCGTGGAAGTAGTTAAGGTATTGAAGGGGTAAATATCTTATCCTCCCTCTTGTGGGAGAGAGACAGACATAAAGTGCCTTCAGCACTTGGAGCTAAAAAAAGTGGAAGCGATATAAACTTCCCTCTCCAAAAATCCTTTGGATTTTCTCTCCCCCTCTCTCATTTACAGGAGGGGGAGAGTTAAAAAGACCAAATCTACAAAAACTTTACAAATATGAACAATCTCAATCGTCGTCAATTTCTCACACAAAGTGCGGTCGTTTTGGCAGGGGGATTTTTACCGCATATCAGCACCGCACAACCGATTGTCCAATCAAGTCAAAACAAGAAAAAAGGTCATAAAATGAAACTGATTTGTGTCGAAGAACATATTTTAGATCCCAATATCGCCAAAGCGACAATGCCACAAGTGCTTCAGCAAGCACCTTATCTTACTAATTGGGGAAAACGGGTGAAAGATGGCAATCATACCGATCACAGCCGTCCTCAAATCGAAAAAAATGACTTAATTACCCCAAAAGGTATGGAATTTGATGTCAAACGTCTAGCAGATATGGATGCTGCAAACATTGATATGCAGGTACTTTCTGTGGGTGGTTTTCCACAATTTGCTTCGCTTGAATTACACAAACAGGCGAATGATAAACTGGCAGCCGCCATCAAAAAACATCCTAACCGTTTTGCTGCTATGGCGACTTTACCTTGGATGGAACCAGAGCAAGCAGTGGCAGAATTAGAACGTGCGGTAAAAGAATTGGGTTTGCGTGGCGCCTTGTTGAATGGTCGCCCATCGGACGATTTTCTCGACCACCCACGTTATGAAAGGTTGTTGGTGAAATTCAATGAACTGAATGTGCCACTTTATCTTCACCCCGGTATTCCTGTGCCTGCCGTACAACAAGCCTATTACAGCGGTTTTGATGATGAAGTGACCGCCCGCCTTTCTATGTTCGGTTGGGGTTGGCACAATGAAGCAGGGATCCATTTATTGCGATTAATGTTATCCGGTGCATTTGATCGCTATCCGAATTTACAAGTGATTAGCGGACATTGGGGTGAAATGTTGCCATTCTATCTCCAACGTTTAGACGACAGCCTGCCACAAGCTGCTACCGGTTTAAAACGTAGCTTGACCGATACCTTCAAACAACAAGTTTTCGTTAGCCCTAGTGGTATGCTGACTCAACCGCACTTTCAGTTTATCTATAATTTAATCGGGGCGGAACGTATCTTATTCTCGGTAGATTATCCTTATCAGACTCTTAACGGTGTACGTAATTTCCTCGAAAACTTACCCATTTCAGAACAAGAAAAAGAATTAATCGCCTATAAAAATGCGGAGAAATTGTTTAGTATCAGGACGTAACGTTCAACTTGTCAAATAACCATGAGTAATAAATTACCCATGGATCATCATATAAGGAAAAAACAATGAAAAAACTACTCACAAACTCGCTTACTCATTTGTTCACTCCTCTTGGGGCAGTGAGTAAAGCCACCGTTCAAAAAACGTTGTTTTTTATGACCGCACTTTTAGGACTTACTATGGCTATCACCGCAAACGCCACCCCGATGATGAACATTTTTGAACTCGGCGTGAAAAAAGGGGCTGAAGTGTAATATCATGCCGTGGCTGAACACAATATCAGCACATCAATCCGCAATGAAAAAGGCACATTGGCAATGTATTCGGTGAAATCAAACACCGATCCCAATATAGCCTATATGGTGGAAATTTATGCGGATCAAAAGGCTTATGAAACCCACCGCACGTCACCTCAATATCAAGCATTTTTAACTGCATCACCTGAGATTTTAACGGATCACAAAAAGCGTATTGCCTTAGTTCCACAATTTTTAGGGGATAAAAAAGTGGTACAAACGCCCGAAATCCTCACAAATTATGTAGTGGTAGAAGTGAAACCTGAATATAACGAACAATTCAAGAAGATTATTATCGCAGAAATGGCACAATCGCTAAAAGTGGAAGAGGGGGTGATTGCGATGTATGCCGCCACAATGCAAGAAAATCCAAACAAATGGATTTTCTTTGAGATCTACGCCAACAGTGCCGCTTACCAACATCACAGAGAAACACCTCATTTTAAAGATTACCTAAAACAAACGGGTGAGATGCTGAAAGAAAAAAGTTATGTGGAAATTCATCCTGAGTTTTTAGGCAATCAAGGCAATTTGCATTTTAACCAACCTTAATTTCGGTAAAGAAGACGTGGTATCTTTTACAAAAGAAATAACGTCTTTATTTTCATTTTCCTAAAACTTTTTGGACTTGCCTCGAAGGTTTGTTTAAAAACGTTACCTCAAGTTTCTAGACTAAACAACAGAACTTATCTACTTTTGTTGATGAATTAATTCATCTTTTAATCATTATAAGAGCTACGTTTTTATGTGTGAGTATCTTTTTATGGAAAGTATAAAAAATGAAATATTAGGTAAAAATACCTAATAGATGGAAATCTAAAAAAATTTAAGTATCCATCGAGTAACTCTGGCAGAAAGAATACAGCAAATATTGAGCACTAATGATATTTCTAAATTATTTTAGATAGAGGAGA
>NZ_MLHG01000113.1 GCF_001998825.1 Rodentibacter mrazii | reverse complement strand
ACTTATTAAAAAATTGTCATTTATACTATTTTCTCAATTTATTTAATAATTTTTTATTATTTGAGACAGCGATCACAGTTTATATGAAAATTTTTTATTAATATAGCTATAACTCGATGATAGATGTTGATGGACGAGTTATTAAAGACAAGAATCTTAACTCACTATTTTAGGAGAAATATTATGTCATACTATCCAGCCGAACCGTTTCGCATTAAGAGCGTTGAACCCGTTTCTATTTTGCCAAAAGCAGAACGTGAAAAAGCGATGAAAGAAGCGGGATACAATACTTTCTTACTTGATTCTAAAGATGTATATATCGATCTTCTTACCGATAGCGGCACAAATGCGATGAGCGATCGTCAATGGGCAGGTATTATGTTAGGTGATGAAGCCTATGCTGGCAGCCGAAACTTCTACCATCTTCAAGAAACTGTGCAGGAATTATTTGGCTTTAAGTACATTGTACCCACCCATCAAGGACGTGGAGCGGAAAATATTCTTTCCCGTATAGCGATTAAACCCGGACAATATGTACCCGGCAATATGTACTTTACGACCACCCGCTACCACCAAGAAGCAAATGGCGGTATTTTCTACGATATTATTCGTGATGAAGCCCATGATGCAACGCTTGATATACCATTTAAAGGAGATATTGATCTTAAAAAGCTAGAACGTTTAATTAATGAAAAGGGTGCAGAAAACATTGCTTATGTTTGCTTAGCGGTAACAGTAAACCTTGCGGGCGGTCAACCTGTTTCCATCGCAAATATGAAAGCGGTACGTGAATTAACAAAAAAACACGGTATTAAAGTATTCTATGATGCAACACGCTGTGTTGAGAACGCTTATTTCATTAAAGAACAGGAAGAAGGCTACCAAGATCGCTCTATTAAATCCATTATTCATGAAATGTTTAGCTATGCCGATGGTTGCACCATGAGCGGCAAGAAAGACTGCTTAACCAATATTGGGGGTTTCTTATGTATGAATGATGAAGAATTATTTATGAAATCAAAAGAAATGGTAGTAGTCTTTGAAGGTATGCCTTCTTACGGCGGTATGGCCGGGCGTGATATGGAAGCGATGGCAATCGGCTTAAAAGAAGCTGCTCAAGAAGAATATATTGAACATCGTGTGAAACAAGTCCGTTACCTTGGTGAAAAACTAAAAGCGGCAGGTGTGCCAATAGTTGAACCCATCGGTGGCCATGCCGTATTCTTGGATGCCCGCCGTTTCTGCCCACATTTGAAACAAGAAGAGGATTTCCCTGCACAAGCACTGGCGGCGGCAATTTATGTTGAATGTGGTGTACGTACCATGGAACGCGGTATTATTTCAGCAGGTCGCGATATTAAAACCGGTGAAAATCATCATCCAAAATTAGAAACTGTGCGTATCACCATTCCTCGTCGTGTTTATACCTATGCCCATATGGATCTTGTTGCAGAGGGTATTATTCACTTGTTCAAACACAAAGAAGATATTAAAGGCCTTCGTTTTGTATATGAGCCAAAACAGTTGCGTTTCTTCACCGCACGTTTTGAACAAAAATAAGTGTAATGCTCCTACTTCAGCGATGGAGTAGGAGTTTTTTATGTCCGAACTTAAAGCGAAAACATTCTAATGACATTGTTTTTTTGATGTGTTGTCAAATAAGGACGTGACTCGCCTTTCTATAAAAATAAGAAAGGAGAAAACTTATGAACAAAACACTGGGCAGTACGCTCATTACTTCCGGAACCATGATTGGAGCAGGAATGCTTGCTATGCCACTCACATCCGCAGGAATGGGACTAACTTTCACAATTATTTTACTTGGCATTTTATGGGTATTACTGACATATAGTGCATTACTTTTTGTCGAGGTATATCAAACGGCAGAATATGATGCCGGAATAGGCACGTTGGCCTCACAATATTTTGGGAAGTTGGGAAGAATCGTTGCAACAAGCGTATTAATGATCTTTTTATATGCTTTATTGTCCGCTTATGTCACGGGGGGAGGCGCAATTCTTTCCTCAACATTGCCTGATTTTGCGACTCCTAATCTGAAAATGAAAGCCTCCATCCTACTATTCACCATATTTTTTGGGGTTTTTATCATTATTGGCACACAAATTGTCGATATATTAAATCGAATTTTATTTGTGTTTATGCTCCTAGCATTACTCATTGTTTTAGGCTTAATGATTCCGGAAATCAAATTAGACAACCTTATGGCGATGCCAATAGATAGCACTTTGCTCATTTCAGCAAGTCCGGTTTTCTTCACTGCATTTGGTTTTCATGGTTCGATTCCATGTCTTAATAAATACCTTGAAGGAGACGTAAGAGCGCTCAGAATTTCGATTATTTTTGGTTCTGCGATTACCTTAATTGGCTATATTTTATGGCAATGTTCAACTCATGGCGTATTAAGTCAAACAAAATTCCTTGAAATACTACATCAAGATCCGACACTAAACGGGCTCATTGAAGCGGTTAGAATAATCACCGGAAGCAGTATTATTGCAGGCATAGTAAAAATCTTCTCAGTGCTTGCCCTGATAACGTCTTTCTTAGGTGTCGCACTAGGTTTACTTGAATGTATTGAGGATTTACTCAAACGTGCCTGCAATATTTCAACGAATCGATTATACCTAGGTTTTTTAACTTTTCTTCCTCCTCTCCTATTCGCATTTTTTTATCCCGAAGGTTTCATTTTAGCGCTGGGTTACGCAGGACAAATGTTTGCATTCTATGCGGTTGTACTACCGGCTGCATTAGTATGGAAAGCACGAAAACTGCATCCTAATCTTCCCTATCGGGTTATTGGCGGCAAGGGCATTCTAATAATTATTTCTATTTTAGGTATGATCATTGTCAATATTCCTTTCCTCATAAAATTAGGATTTTTACCGAAAGTTGTTGGCTAGTAAAAATCCACCTTCAT
>NZ_MLHG01000112.1 GCF_001998825.1 Rodentibacter mrazii | reverse complement strand
CCCCTACTAGAATATTTTAAGAAATATAAATTTCGCCAAGTTTAAAATTGGAATAAATGATTTGTTGTATATATATCATTTAGTTTATATGCCCCGCAATGACCAAATTTCAAAAATGTGAACTAGATCTTGTTTTGGTGTTAAAATTTTTAATTTAAAATAGTGAAATGTTTAATTCATTTTTCGATGTAAAAATAGGTGCTGTAAAGCACCTATTTATGAAATCTTGAGAAATCTTTGTCATTCGATTTCTTCCACATTAACCCAGCGTTTTTGTTCACAAGATAATGCGATAGCATCCAAGATTCTTGACACTTTATAACCTTCTTCAAAATCGGGATAAAGTGCGGTCGAATTTTCAGAAATTCCGTTGATTAAATCCCTTATTTCCACTGTTTTTTGATCATTAAACCCAATTCCGTGACCGGCACTGACACAAAAATTCTTATAATCCGGATGAAGTGGCCCGGTTAAAATGGTTTTAAATCCTTGTCTGGCGGGATTTTCATCGTGCAAATAAAGTTTTAATTCCGCCATTCTTTCTTGTGTATAGATAATAGAGCCTTTCGTGCCGGTAATGACATAACTTAGTCCCATTTTACGCCCACAAGCAATGCGGGAAGTCTCAATCGTCCCCATACACCCGTTACCAAAGCGAACTAGTGCCGTTGCCTGATCTTCATTTTCTACGGCTAAACGCTCTTGGAGATTGTTAGGATTAGGTCGCGTTTGAATGACAGTTTGCATATCACCGATAACAGAGATGATCTCTTGTCCCAGCAAATATTGGGACATTTGTACAATGTGTGCAGCAAGATCGCCTAATGCACCTAAACCGGCCTTTTCTTTTATACAATGCCAATCTAACGGTGTATTTTCATTGGCAAGATAATCTTCATTATGTGTACCGTAGAAGTGGATAACTTCTCCTATTTCACCATTTGTAATGATTTCTCTTGCTAATTGAGTCGTTGGATTTTTGATATAGTTAAAGCCGACTAATGTTTTAACGCCGGCTTTTTTTGCCGCTTGATACATTAATTTTGCCTCTGTGGCAGTTAATGCAAGAGGTTTTTCGGAATAAACATGTTTGCCGTTTGCAATGGCAGCTAATGCAATTTCCTTGTGAAGAAAGTTGGGCGTACAAATATCAATTACATCAATATTCGGATCGTTGACTATATCGCGCCAATCTCCTGTGGAGCGCTTAAAACCAAATTCTTTGGCTTTTTGTTCTGCTAATTCCGGTGTAATTTCTGCTAAATAATCTAATACTAGTTCTGCTTTAAGCGGAAAAACCGTTGCTACTTGTGAATAGGCAATTGCATGACAACGTCCAATATACCCTGTACCAATCAAACCGATTCTTATCTGTTTCATGATGCTCTCCTTTGTTGCACGATATAAAAATAAGAGAGATAGCCTTTGGTTTTAGCTATCTCTCTAAGCTTTATAATGTTGGCATACTGAATGCGGCATTTTCAATCACATATTTA
This sequence comes from Rodentibacter mrazii, assembly GCF_001998825.1. GTDB lineage: Bacteria > Pseudomonadota > Gammaproteobacteria > Enterobacterales > Pasteurellaceae > Rodentibacter > Rodentibacter mrazii. The sequence goes on along the minus strand of NZ_MLHG01000112.1, from coordinate 1,544 downwards.
CTTGGCCAGCGGGTTGTGACCGTTTTCATTTTCGTGTAGAAACGCACACCATCAGGTCCGTAAATATTTAATGTTGTGTAGGCTGAATGTTTCCAACCTCCAAAACAATGAAAAGACATAGGAACCGGAATTGGAACATTAACACCGACCATACCTGCTTGAACATGATAGGCAAACTCACGTGCGGCACCGCCATCGGAGGTAAAGATTGCCGTACCATTACCATAAGGATGCTCGTTAATTAATTTCATCGCTTGCTCAAAGTTTTTCGCTCGAACAATACCAAGAACAGGACCAAAGATTTCTTCTTTATAAATCACCATATCAGGGGTAACGTTGTCAAACAAACTACCGCCAATAAAGAAGCCGTTTTCATGTCCAACCGGTTTTTTACCACGCCCGTCCACAAGCAAAGTTGCACCTTCCTCTACACCTTTTGTAATGTAATTGGTGACATTATTAAGATGTTGTTGGCTAATAAGCGGTCCGAAATCCATTTCTTTTTCCCCTTCTTTGGGAATGCCCGGACCATAGCGAAGGACCTCTACTTTAGGTTTTAGTGTGGCTATTAATTTGTCTGCGGTTTCATCATCAATAGTGACAGCCAAAGAAATTGCCATACAACGCTCACCGGCGGCACCAAATGCGGCACCTAATAATGCATTCGCCGTTGATTCAATATCTGCATCCGGCATGATTAAAGCATGATTTTTCGCTGCACCAAAAGCTTGCACCCGTTTACCAAACTCAGCCCCCATTTTATAGACATGAGCTGCGGCAGGTGTAGAACCCACAAAACTTACAGCATGTACTCTTGGGTCACGTAATAAAATTTCATTATCTTGGCGATCGCCATGAACAACATTGAAAACCCCGTCCGGTAAACCTGCTTCTTTTAATAATTCTGCTAATTTAATAGAAAGTGAAGGATCCGCTTTTGCCGGTTTTAAAATAAAGGTATTACCGCAAGTAATCGCCACTGGAAACATCCACATAGGAACCATAGCAGGAAAGTTAAATGGTGTAATGCCGACCGCTACCCCTAATGGTTGCAGTGAGGAATGGATATCAATGCCTCGCCCTACCTGTTCGGAAAACTCGCCTTTAAGTAAATGTGGAATGCCACATGCAAACTCAACCACTTCTAAACCACGAGTGAGCTCTCCACAGGCATCGGAATACACTTTGCCATGCTCTTCAACAATAATTTTAGCTAATACATCCCAGTCTCGCTGTAATAACTCTTTAAATTTGAACATAATACGTGAGCGGCGTAATGGTGATGTCGCAGACCATTCCGCAAAAGCACGCTGTGCTACATCAATGGCTTCATACACATCTTCCGATGTGCTCATTATGACTTGGCGGATTTGTTCACCGGTTGCGGGATTATAAATAGGATATGCTTCTGTTCCTCTACTTGGAACTTGTTTACCATTAATAAAATTATAGACAGTTTCCATTTTGAGCTCCTTATATAGTATTAAGATAAGATATTTGTAAGTTTAAGATTTACATTGTGATTAGTTTTAACAAATATAGCT
>NZ_MLHG01000111.1 GCF_001998825.1 Rodentibacter mrazii | reverse complement strand
ATAATAATCATTATCATTTAGTTTTGTGCTATTTGCACGATAAGTGATTTCGTAACTTACTTACTACGTACGGTAAGAGAATTATCATTTTTTTTATTTATTAAGGAAATGTATGCAAGGAAAACAATTTAGCCTTACAAACATCAGTTTTGTTGTGATGAGTGTGCTAACTGCAAGTGCTGCTTTAGCAAATACCGATTCAAGCACTACGTTGGATGAGATTACTGTGACTGATCGTCAAGGTACCAAAGTGCAGACAAATATCGTCACAATGCAAGAACGTAATGAGAGCACTGCTACTGATTTACGTAGCTTTTTAGCCAAAGAACCGTCAATTGATTTTGGTGGTGGAAACGGAACCTCTCAATTCCTTACTATTCGTGGTATGGGACAAAATTCCGTTGATATTAAAGTGGATAATGCTTATTCCGATAGTCAAATCTTATATCACCAAGGGCGTTTTATTATTGATCCGGCTTTATTAAAAAGTGTTTCTGTGCAAAAAGGGGCGGGGTCTGCAAGTGCCGGTATCGGTGCAACGAATGGTGCAATTATTGCAAAGACGGTCGATGCCCTTGATTTGCTCAAAGGGAGTGATAAAGATTACGGCTTCCGTTTAAATACCGGATTTTCGTCTAATGACAGTTATAGCTATGGCGCAACGGCTTTTGGTAAATCAGGCAACTTTGATGCATTAGTATCTTATGCAAGAACCGATGATGATAACTACAAACCGGGTAAAGGCTATCGTAATATTGATGGTGGTGATACCGTGCCTTATAGTGCTTTAGATAAACGCAATTATTTAATCAAATTGGGGGGTACTTTTGGTGATGGAAATCATCGCTTAGTATTAAGCCACCTTAAAGACGAACATCGTGGTGTGCGTACCGTACGTGAGGAGTTTACGATTACAGGAGGGAGACTTTCTTTAGAACGTCAAAAACCGACTTATCGTGAAACAAGTAAGAACAATACTAATCTTGAGTATACGGGTAAAAACCTAGGTTTTATTAAAGAACTGACTGCTAATGCTTATATTATGCAGGATAAACGTTATTCAGCGGATGATTCCGGTTGTGGTTACTGTGGCAACATTGCCGGTCCAACCACCACTAAAATCACCACTAAAGGGGCGAATATCAATTTTGATTCCGATATTGGCGATTCGGTTTTACTCAAATATGGTTTAAATTACCGTCATCAAAAAATTACACCTCATACATTCTTTCAACCAAATTTAGTTGAACCAACTAAAGAAGATACCGGTGCTTATATTGAAGCGATTACCGCACTAGGTGATTTTATCTTCACGACAGGTTTACGCTATGACTATTTCAACCTTAAGGCAATGGATAAAAAATCTGTTTCTGATGGCAGATTCAATCCTAGTTTTGGTGTAATTTGGCAGGCAACGGAAGGATTGAGCTTTAGTGCAAACCATAACTATGCAACACGCAGTCCACGTCTCTATGATGCATTATTGACTCATGGCAAACGAGGTATTGTATCTATTGCTGACGGTACGGTTGCAGAACGTGCACGTAATACAGAAATTGGTTTTAACTATACTTATGAAGGATTTTCATTAGAAGGAAGTTATTTCTGGCAACGTATTAATGACGCATTAGCTAACCCACAAGATAGACATGTCGGTGGAGTGAGAGAAGCCGTGAATGCCGGTTTTATTAAAAACCATGGTTATGAACTTAATGCCGGCTATACCATTGGTGGATTTACTGCCCGTGTTGGTGTGGCTGAAAGTAAACCTCGCATCTATGATACTCACCCGAAAAAATTACTCAGCTCAAACCCAGAGTTTGCGGTACAAATAGGTCGTACGTGGACGGCTGAGTTATCTTATCGCTTTGAGGAGCCTAATTTAGAACTCGGTTGGCGTAATCGTACCGTTCAGAAAGCGAAAGGTTCCGTTCTGGTACGTGATAATGAAACAGGCTCGGACATTGTTCGTTCAGGCTATAGTGTGCATGATTTCTATGTAAACTGGAAACCATTAAATAATGATCAATTAAATGTCAATGTTTCACTCAATAATGCCTTTAATAAATTCTATTACCCACACAGCCAACGTCCTAATGTACTACCCGGTGTAGGACGCGAGTTACGTGTCGGCATTAACTATCAGTTCTAATTAAAGATAATTTATAGTTAGTAATATCTTAAAATTGTTCCACCGTTTATTTTAAACGGTGGATTTTTTTATCCTGCTAAACAGGAATGAAAAAATAATAGTAAATCAAATTACAAAGGCCACAACCAAGCGGCACCCCGAACACCGCTGGAGTCACCATGTAAAGCTTTACGAATAGGGGTATGAAATTCTTTGCCAAAGATATAATTTGGCATTAATTTAGGGACATTATAATAAAGACGATCAATGTTACATACACCACCGGCAAACACGATTACATCAGGATCAAGTACATTGACATAAGCAGAAAGTGCTTTTGCCAAACGGCGTTCGTAAGCTTGTAAAGTCTGCTCGGCAAATTCATCGCCCTGCTCTGCGAGAGCCACAATTTCATGCCCTTTTAAATGTTTTCCTGAGCGGCGTGTGTAATCATCACAAAGTCCCGTGCCGGAAACAAATTGTTCGATACAACCGGAACGACCGCAGTAACAAGGCGACATTTGAGCAATTTGTTGCTCTTCTTCATCCATCCAAGGTAAAGGATTATGCCCCCACTCTCCACCAATACCATTACCTCCATTATGGGGTTTACCATTGATTACAATGCCGGAACCACAGCCAGTCCCCAAAATTAACGCTAAAACGACCGCACTTCCTGCACCCGCACCGTCAGTCGCTTCAGAAACCGTCATACAGTTGGCATCATTGGCAATACGCACTTCTCTATTCAATATTTGAGATAAATCTTTATCTAGAGGTTGATCGTTTAACCAGACTGAATTAGCATTTTTGACTCTTAAACTAAAAGGTGAAATCGTGCCGGGAATCCCCACACCAACCGTTCCCGTTTGCCCCGTTTCTTGTTCAGCCTCATCAACCAAACTTTTAATCGCTAAAAGTGTGGCTTCATAAGCCCCCCTTGGTGTAGGAATGCGTTTTCTAAATAGTATTTCCCCATTATGATGTAACGCAATGACTTCTATTTTGGTACCACCTAAATCAATACCGATACGCATATTCCTCTCCTGTTTAGCGGACTTAAAATTTAAAATATGTTTTTTTCTAAAAACTTGTATATACTTTTGTTTATACTGATTAAATTCGTGAGACAAACAATGCCGTCAAATTTATCTATTCTTATTATTGATGACGATATCCAAATCTGTGAACTGCTCACCGATATTTTTGAAGAACACGGCTATACTGTTTCAACGGCTAATACAGGCAAACAAGCCTTAACATTACTACAAACCGCCCCAACATTCTCACTCATTTTTCTCGATCTTATTTTACCTGATGTCAATGGACTTACTTTATTACAGCATTTAAAGGCTATCACTTCAGTCCCGATTATTATGTTAAGCGGTTTGGATTCAGAATCAGATATTGTTGTGGGATTAGAAATGGGGGCGGATGATTATATCCCAAAACCTTTTTATCCCCGAGTAGTTGTTGCAAGAGCAAAAGTTGCTTTACGTCATCATCAACCAATATCTTTTTCCAATACACCGATTCGCCATTGTTTTCAGTTTGACCATTGGTTATTTGATACGGAAAACCACAAACTATATTCACCACAAAAACAAGAAATTATACTCACTCAAGGTGAATATACTCTGCTCTACGCCTTGATTAGCCACGCTCAAAAAGTTCTTTCCCGTCAGAAATTACTTGAATTAACACACACTGAAAGTTTGGATATTTTCGACCGCACTATTGATGTACTCATTATGCGTCTGCGTAAAAAAATTGAGCCGAATCCTAAAAATCCCCGTTATATCCAAACAATAAGAGGAATCGGTTATTTGTTTAATGCAACCATAGAATCCTGCTAAAACACAGTGAAAAATGACTGCACTTTTTTACATTTAGGGCAGAGCTAAGATCTGCCCTCTATTTTTCGTCGTTTTATTTTACCGTCCAACCTTTATAGTCTGCGATATTTTCACGTGTAATTAAATTTACCGGAATTAATACAGCCTCTTTCGGTGCAGGTTTACCTTGTAAAATATCATAACCTATTTTTACCGCCTCTGCCGCCATCACTTGCGGATCTTGCGCCGGAGTACCTCGGAATAAGCTGTCAGATAACTTGAGCGCTTCCTCGCCATCAGGTGAACCATCCACACCCATAATAAAGAATTCACTGCGTTGTGCCTGTTTAGCCGCTAAATCCGCACCAATTGCGGTAGGATCATTAATTGCAAATACGGCATCAATTTTTGGATGAGCAATTAATAATGATGTCATGACTTCCAATCCGCCTTCTCGACTTCCCTTCGCGTTTTGGTTATGGGATAACACCTTAATCTCACCGTGTTTTGCAAACACATCTTGGCAGCCTTGAACACGATCTTGTACAGCCGAAACCGGTGGTCCATTAATAATGACAACATTACCCTTGCCATTCAATTTATCCACGATGGTTTGACAAGCAATTTCTCCGGCTTGGTAGTTATTTGAGGTTACTGTAGCATTTGCTCCATCTGCTGCCACATCAACGGCAACAACGACAATTCCGGCATCACGTGCACGTTGTACTGCGGGCCCAATTCCTTTGGAATCTGCCGCATTTAAAATGATCATATCCATTTTAGCCGCAATAAAATTGTCGATCTGCGCCACTTGTTGTCCTAAATCGTAACCACTGGATACGGAGACGACATTAACTTTATCACCCGCCAATTCTTTCGCTTTTAATTCCGCCCCTTTTGCAATTTGCACGAAAAACGGATTAGCGAGATCTCCGACTGTCACACCGATAGAATTTAATTCTTTCCCTTGGGCAAAAGGTGCGATGGCTAACATTAACGATACAGCTAAAGTTTTTAATTTCATTACGATTTTCTCCTATGTTGAAGTAAATATTATGCTGAGCGAGTACGGTATTTGTCGATTAATACAGCCACGATAATAACCCCACCTTTAATGACGAGTTGCCAGAAATATGACACGTCCATTAATGTCATACCATTATTTAAGGTCGCAATAATTAATGCGCCAATCAATGTCCCGGTGATCGTACCAATACCACCGACAAAGCTGGTTCCCCCTAAAATAACGGCAGCGATTGCATCAAGTTCATAGCCGACACCAAGATTCCCATTGGCACTGTATAAACGTGATGCACTCATTACGCCCCCAAGACCAGACAACAAGCCACTGGCGGCATAAACAAAAATTAATACTAAAGAAACTTTAATACCGGTTAAACGGGCCGCTTGTAAATTTCCTCCAACCGCATAAATATGAGTGCCTAAGGTCGTACGACGTAAAATAAACCAACATATTGCAATCACTGCAAACGCAATAATCACTAACCAAGGAATGGAGCCGAGATAGCCGTTACCTATCCAGCTAAATGAGATTTTTGAATTGATTACTGTTGTACCATCTGCAACCAAATAAGCTGCACCACGCAATGCTGTATAAGTGCCTAAGGTAACAATAAACGGTGGTAATCCTGCATAAGCAACAAGTAAACCATTAAATACGCCCATTCCCAATCCTGCAAGTAAAGCGATTGGTACAGCAAAATCCGCTAATGCCGGATTTAACGATGTTACTAATCCCATCACCGCGGTTACCCCAAGAATAGAGCCTACTGAGAGATCAATCCCACCGGTTAAAATCACAAAAGTCATTCCGGCAGCAAGGACAATATTGATGGAAGCCTGACGGGTAATATTCATAATATTAGCTTCCGTCATAAAATTAGGTGCAACAAAAGAAAAAACGATGACGATTAAAATTAAAATCGGTAAGATCCCCATCGCTTGCATCGCATCAGCGAATGCTATTTTTTTAAACCCCACGCCGGTTGATTGTGTTGTTCCCATTTTTTACCTCTCTTTTAAGATTTAATCCTTCATTTGATTTTTTTGTTTATTGCGCACCGCAAGCAAACGCCATAATTTGTTCTTGCTTAATATCGTTTCCACTCAATTCACCGACCATATAGCCCTCACGCATCACATAAACACGATCACTCATTCCCACAATTTCCGGGAGTTCACTGGAAATCATCAAAATTGCCACGCCTTGTTTTGCCATTTCAATCATCATTCGGTAAATTTCACTTTTTGCCCCCACATCAACACCACGTGTCGGTTCATCCATAATAAACAATTTAGGGTGAATAGCCACCCAACGGGACAGCAACACTTTTTGCTGATTTCCACCGGATAAACCACTGACATTCACATTGGCACCGGGCACTCGCATTTTTAGTCCTTCAATGGCTTCCTGAGTCGCTTGTTTTCCTTTTGTTTGGTTTATCACTAACATTGTGGCATCACGCTCAATCGTTGCCATAGTCACATTCTTAAGAATATTCAAATCAAGAAATAAGCCTTCGTCTTTACGGTTTTCCGGTAATAATGCAACATGATGGGCAATGGCGTCCCGAGGAGAATTAAAACTGATTTCTCCCCCACTGAGATAAATTTTACCTTGCGTTGGTCGTTTAACACCGAACAATAGATGTGCCAATTCAGATCGTCCGGCGCCAACCAAGCCGGATAAACCAATGATTTCACCGGCTCGAACCACAAGCGAAACATCTTGCACCTTATTACCGTCTGCAAGATTTTCCACACGTAATACTTCTTCCCCAATAGGAACGGATTCTTTATTAAATAAATCGGTTAAAGGACGACCTACCATCATTTGAACCAAAGTCGCAGAATCTAAATTTTCACGAATTAGTGAACCGACATATTTTCCATCACGCAACACACTCACTCGATCTGCCAACTCATAAATTTCAGCCATGCGGTGACTAATGTAGATAATCGCCATTCCCTCATCACGTAGCTTTTTCACTAATTCAAATAATCGTTCCGTTTCACGAGATGACAGTGCGGCTGTCGGTTCATCCATCACTAATACACGACTGTTACGATGCAAAGCCCGTGCTATTTCAACCTGTTGTTGTTCTGCAATGGTAAGTGATGATACTTTTTGAGTGGCTGAGAACTGTGTGCCTAATCGATCCAATATTTTTTGTGATATATTCGCCATTGCCTTACGATCAAGACCATACCAATGTTTAATTTCACAACCTAAAAAAATATTTTCTGCTACCGTTAAATTTGGTGATAAGTGAATTTCTTGATAAATCAAGGTAATGCCGGCTTTAATAGCATCTTTTGGGGAAGTGATTACAAAGCGTTCGCCATCAGTAAAAATATCACCTTCAGAGGCGCTATAAGCACCGGCAAGAATTTTCATTAAAGTGCTTTTCCCCGCTCCATTTTCGCCCATCAAAGCATGAATTTCTCCTCGATAAATAGGTAAATCCACACCTTGTAATGCATAAAACGTACCGAAACGTTTAGCGATACCTTTCATTTCTAATAATGGACGGGTAACTTGATCAAAACTATGTTCTCCCATTTCATCACTCCCCTTGAATTATCTTTTCAGTATTTAATCATAGGAATATGAATAGAAAATGTGAAAGCCGTTTATAATTGTCATAATTGCAGTTTTTTATCAAATTTGAGAGTTAGATCACAAAACAATAATAAGAAAGGTATTCTTCATTTGTTTTTATTTATTTCTGCTTAGAATGAGCAAAAACGATATAGAGATAAAAGTGCGGTTAAAAATGAAGAATTGGAAAACATCAGCAAAAATTTATAGTGTACGCTTTCGTTTAATGCTGTTTTTAATCACGGTAATTTCACTTATTATTGCCATTAGTATGACAGCAATTATCGGATTAAATAATACCTATAATTCTTTATCCAATTTGCGGGATCGCTCCCTTAATCAAATGTTTTCCTCAATGACATTGGGTGTTAAAACTGCACAAATTTCTACTTATGCAAAACGTTTAACACAAACGACCAGTGCCTTAGAATATCAAGGAGAATCAAAGTCACTCACTCGTCATGCTGAAGAATTACAAAGCCTACTTACACAAGCCAAACAATCCACCGTCGAACCCAATGAAATTTTCACTCAGGTTATTCATCATATTGATTTACTTGAAAAAAGCGTACAAGATTTATTATTGCAAACCCATGAACGTCATGTGTTGCATACCACAATGATCAGTCAATTAAACCAAGGATTACTTTATATTCGACATATTAAAAGATTAGAAAAACGTATCTCACCCGCGGATATAGAACATAAATTTCCGCAAAATTTTCTTATACAACTTGATCGGGTAGAAAAACTCATTGAAGACGCAACGAAAAGTCGTTTTTCCGTGAGTGTATTTACCGGAATACAAGCTAATTTTTTATTTTTTCCTCCCGTTAATCAATTTTCCGATATCAATGTAGAACTCATGAAACTTCAACAACAATTCCCCACCATGATTAATAATGCCAAAATCTTGGAGAAAGTTAATTTACGTATTCAATTTCTGACATTCAAAATTGATGCCCTAGTCCAACAAATCAATCAAAGCTATACGCAATTAGTCAAAGATAAAGTGGAAAATGCCAATACTAATTCGGAACAAGTTCAACAACATTTATTTACATTAACGCTATTTATTTTATTATTTTCACTTTTCACGATTCTGCTGATTATTATCTGGGCAAAATATATTTACTCTCTTATTGGAAAACGACTTTATTCTATTACAAATGCATTAAAATGTTTATCGCAAGGCAATAAAAATGTGACAGTACCACAACAACACAGTCACGATGAAATAGGTGATTTAGCCAGAACCTTTGATGTGTTTTACCAAAATGTTATTGAGCTGGAACGAACGGATTCCTTATTAAAAGAGAAAAATGAATTAGTCGAACAAACTTTTTTAGCAATGCGGGACGGATTAGTCATTTTTGATAAAGAGTTAAATCTCATTTCTCATAACGCTCAATTTAAAATATTACTTCAACCGTTTTTTACAGAATATCAACAACATAATCTTTATTCATTAGTCAGTTACTTTGATTCGCGACAAACCAAAGTCATTGGGAGTAACCAACCCATTAATTTAGCGTTGCTTACCGAGGTTCGACAAGCGCAAGATTTTCTTGAAATAGAGTATGAAAAACATACTTTGGAATGGCGTGTCAGCCCTTTAAAAGATGGATTTGTTATCTTTTTAATTGACCGCACACAACGGAAAAAATGGGAAAACGAGATTATTCATAACCAAAAAATGCGGGCTATCGGTCATTTAACTGGAGGCATTGCCCATGACTTTAATAATTTTCTTGCTGTGATTATTGGTAATTTAGATTTAATTAACCCTGCTCATCTTGATGAACGGCAAGCAAAACGTTTACAGCGAGCTTTAAAAGCCGCTGAAAATAGTGCAACTTTAACCCAACGCTTACTGGCTTATGCAAGAAAACAGCCACTTCATCCGATTTCACTGGATATTAATCAGCTTGTTTTAGAATTTAACGATTTAATCAAGCATAGTATTCCGACAAGTATCAAAGTGCGGTTAGATTTGAGCGAGAATTTACCCCCTGTTTACATTGACAAAAATCAACTTGAAACAGCACTTCTCAATTTAATTGTTAATGCGAAAGATGCATTAAACCATCAAGGAACCATTACCATCCAAACAACAGCCCTTAATGTCACCCGCACTTATCGACAAGAACACATGGTTCAACTTTCTGTTATAGATGATGGCTGCGGTATGGACGAAGAGACTATAAATCACGTATTTGAACCATTTTTTACAACAAAACAAAATGGTCGAGGGAGCGGCTTGGGGTTATCAATGGTATATGGATTTATTCGCCAATCGAAAGGTCGTGTAAAAATTGATTCCTATCCGGCACAAGGGACGGCAATTCACCTACAATTACCGATTACAACGAACATAGACTCCCTCATGCCAACGACAAAAATATTTAATAAGAACGAGGTTAGCTATAAGATTTTGATTGTCGAAGATAAAACAAATTTACGTGAAACTTTGGGCGAACAGCTCCATGTTATGGGCTATACACCCATCTTATGCGAGTCCGCCGAACAAGCCATTGAACAATTAGAACAAGGAGAAAAAATTGACTACTTATTATCTGATATTATGTTATCCGATAAACTCACCGGCATAGATCTCGCCAAATGGGTACAGAAAAATTTCCCGACAATAAAAATCTTACTTATCACAGGTCACACGGCAAAATTAGAAAATGCCGAACAATTTCCAGTGCTAATCAAACCTTTTACACAGCAATCGTTACAACAAAAACTCCTTGGTCTTTAATTCGGTATTATAACAGTTGCACAAAATACTCTTTTAATCAAATTGTAGGGAGACACCGAGTGTATCCTATCTGACAATAGATTGATATCTTGAGTTTGGGTCTCCTTAGCATGATGCAATCGTTTAGCTTTGTGTAATTATACAAAAAAGGACATCATTTGATGTCTTTTTTGGACCCCTTTAAAGGGTAAGCCATAGAGCTATTATGCAGCAGTTGTCAGTTTTTCACATGCCCCTTAAGGGGCATGGAGGTACTAGACACTTATATAGGGTAGCCTAAAAACAGCACGTTTTACGTGCGGATTGTTATCATGTTAAACGGTTACATTATCTGTTGTTGTAACTGCCCGATAATTTGCGGATTTTCAAGAGTAGAAATATCTTGGGTAATCATTTCATTTTTCGCAATTGAACGCAGTAAACGACGCATAATTTTACCGGAACGGGTCTTCGGTAAATTATCCGAAAAGCGAATATCTTCAGGTCGGGCAATTTTGCCGATTTCATTTGATACCCAAAGTTTCAATTCTTCGGCAAGCTGTTTAGCTTGCTCGCCTTCTGGTCTGAGCCCTTTCAGCACCACAAAAGCGACCACAGCTTCACCTTTGATCTCATCTGGTTTACCGACAATCGCAGCTTCCACCACATTTTCGTGAGCGACTAATGCCGATTCAATTTCCGCCGTACCTAAACGATGTCCGGACACATTTAATACGTCATCGGTACGCCCTAGAATCCAAAAATAGCCGTCTTTATCCCGCTGCGCCGAATCACCAGCAACGTAATATTTACCGCCAAATTCTTGTGGGAAATAGCTGGATTTATAACGATCCGGATCACCCCATATGGTACGCAACATTGATGGGAACGGGCGTTTAATTACTAATGCACCCGCTTCTTCAACCTCGCATTTCTGCCCGTGTTCATTCACCACATCAGCCATAATACCCGGTAAAGGCAAGGAGCATGATCCCGGTTTGGTCGGGTTTACCCCTGGCATTGGTGAAAGCATTATCGAACCAGTTTCTGTTTGCCACCAAGTATCGACTATCGGGCAACGGCTGCCACCGACCACTTCATAAAACCACAGCCACGCCGTTGGGTTAATCGGTTCACCGACACTACCAAGTAAACGTAGAGATGAGAGATCGTATTTTTTCGGGATATGATCGCCTAAGCGGGTTAAAGAGCGGATTAAGGTCGGTGAGGTGTAAAGCACAGTGACTTTATGCCGCTGGATCATTCGCCAAATCCGTCCTGCATCGGGATAATTGGGCACGCCTTCGTAGATGATTTGCGTTGTTCCATTTGCCAACGGACCGTAACAGACATAGGAATGCCCCGTGATCCAACCAACATCAGCAGTACACCAGTAAACATCATTGGCTTTGTGATCGAAAACTGAGTAGAACGAGTTTGTCGCTCCCAGCAAATAACCGGCGGTGCTATGCACTATGCCTTTCGGCTTGCCCGTTGAACCGGAAGTATACAGGATAAACAACGGATCTTCGGCGTTCATCCATTCCGGTTCACAGAAAGCGGGCTGATTCTTAGATAATTCGTTCCACCACAGATCACGCCCTTTTTTCCAAGGGGTATCAATATTGACACGGTGATAAACCACCACATTTTCTACGCTTTTACACCCTAATTCGAGGGCTTCGTCCACCGTTTCCTTCAGAGGAATAATCCGCCCGCCCCGTAATCCGGCATTAGCGGTAATCACCAATTTTGCTTGAGCATCTTCTACCCGATCACGCAATGCCCCCGCCGAAAATCCGCCGAACACGACCGAGTGAACCGCCCCAATTCTGGCACAGGATTGCATTGCAATAACTGCTTCGGCAATCATTGGCAAATAGATGACCACTCTATCCCCCTTCTTCACCCCTAATTCACGTAGTGCATTCGCAAAGCGGCACACCCGATTGTGTAACTGTGCATAGGTAAATTGGGAAACCTGCCCAAAATCTGACTCAAAAATCAACGCAATTTTATCGCTTTTATCCGGTAGATGACGATCCAAACAGTTATAGGAAACATTTAAAATACCGTCACTAAACCATTTATAAAACGGTGCTTTGCTGTCGTCAAAAATTTGCATAAACGGTTTTTTCCACGTGATAAGCTCACGGGCAAGATCCGCCCAATACTGCAAATAGTCCTTATCTGCAAATTCCCAAAGGGATTGATAATCTTCTAAACCGGACACATTAGCTTGTCGGCGAAATTCATCTGTCGGTTTAAAAGCTAGTTGTTGCGAGTGCATACGTTCCTCCAAATTCAATTATTTAAGATAGGACGGACTGTACTGCTGTTCGTCGTTACAAACTACTTTATAATCAGTTAATATTTGGATCAACATTTGTCAATAGAATGTTATGTGATC
>NZ_MLHG01000110.1 GCF_001998825.1 Rodentibacter mrazii | reverse complement strand
GCTAATACATCTCTCTCATATTCAAAATCTTTTATTTTGATGTGCTTTTGGATTGGTAAATATCCAAAGCAGCACATAGATATACAAAGTGATAATACTAATCCTATATTAGTTTTTCCAATAAAGACTAATATAGAAAAAACAAATATCAATACAATAAAGATAAACCCTAGTGCTTTTTCTAATTTACTAAAGTAAGGTTTTGTCTTAGTGACTGTTTTTTGTTTAATAGCCTTGAATTTGTGTCCCATATAATTGAACATTAAATTTCCAGATTCATCTCTTCCTAAAGGGATTATTATTCCAGCTCTACCATCTATAAAACTAGGTACGACATACTCAATGTCATCTATAGTTATTGTTTTATATTCTCTCTTATCCATATTTTAACCTTTCCAGTTTTTTCAAAACTTAAAACTTTTTCAGTGAGATTTTTAGTTTGGTAAGGTCATTTTCAAGTTTGCTTACTCTTCTTGTTAAGATCATATTGCCTATACCAAGTAGAAAAACAGCGATTCCGAGTAGAATCAAAGATGCAGTTTCCATGTTTTCTCCTATTCAAAACTTAACTCTAATTAAGAAAAATCAGATGGGTTTTGCTCCCATTTTTCCCAAATATTGCAAGTAACCCCTATTTTTCTAGATTGATTCAGGATTCGTCCTAATTTTTTTCTTAAGTATTCATCATTATCAGATATGTAATCTGTACCTATCACTGTTACCTCTTTAAAAGGTAAATCAATGCCTTTTTCCAATTTCATTTCACATAAATAGAGCACTAATTTTAGTTTATCTATATTAGCTAACTGAATTTCGCGATCTGCTGGACAATAGTTTAATCGGATTATAATTTTCTCCATATTTTGTCTCCTTGCAGTCAAAACTTAACATTCTATTCTTTAATCACTAAAGTTATTTTAGTGTTACAATTTTGCTTAACAATTTCTGTAACTTTACGCTTTGTTTTATCATCTTGTTCAATTTCATGAAGTGAAGAATAAGGAATTACACGATCACCAATAGAAGCATCATCTAACTTGATGAGTTCTTTATCTATTAACTTCTCTAGTATTTTTTCTAAATTTTTTCTCTGCTTATTTATTTGTAAGACGTTGATAAAAACAAAAGATTGGATGGTTAAAGCAGACAATGCTATATAGGTATATACATTAATTCCTTTTTCGATGAAGTCTAATATTAATGCAATAAAAAGCATTGTCATTGTTGTTAAATTAAAAATTATTACTTTTTTCATCATTGCTCCCTTTGTTTTTCTCCGCCGAATTCCGCCAATAAGTTTTCGGTCAATTGACTTAGAATTCCCGTCATTAATACAAAATCCGCATCAAAACGCTGAGCAAAATCTTCTTTCAAAATATCATCATTTTTTTCACGGATAACATCAGCAAATTTTAACCGTCTAAGGGTACAATCTTCGTGAATGACAAAGCTCAAATTGTCTTCCCAGTTTAGAGCAAGTTTGGTGATAATTTTTCCCTGTTGGAAATGAGAGAGCATTTCTTCATCTTCAAGCGGTTGCTTTTTACAGCGAATAACACTGTCTTCTTGACCGCCACGTAATTCCGCTTCATCTAATACCATTAACCAATCAGGTACGCTATTTTGAGTTACCCAATGGGTTAAAACTGTACCAGGTTCATTGGCAAAAGCAAGAGGAACAACCGGCAGTGAGCCTAAGGATTTACGTAGTAGGGCTAAAGTATCTTCCGCACGTTTATTTGACGTTGCATCGATATAAATTAAGTTTTGCTCTGTATCAATCCACAATGCCGTATGTTGATTCTTGCTGAATGCTTGAGGTAATAAATTCATCACCACATCATCCTTTAACATTTGTTTTTCAGTTTTCTTAAGTTTGCGTTGTTCTTTTTGTTCCAATGCAGAGATACGACTATTTACTTCTTTATTAACGACCTGTGTCGGTAAAATTTTCTCCTCTTTTTGAGCAACCAATAAAATCTGTTTGCCTACGGAAAAATACAGTAAATCAGAATCACGCAATGGTGATATCCAACCGAATTTACTCATATCTTGTGCACCACAAGGCTTATATGAGCAATCACTCAGTTGATTTTGTAATTGTATTAAATCCCAATTAAGAGATTTTGTTAAACGATAGATAATGGCATTCTTAAACCAAAACATAATCTAACCCTCTTATTTTGTTATCTCTCACATCATAGAGATTTGAACGAAAATAGCAGTGAGAAATTATCTCAAGATTGCAGAGAATTTTTCATTCAATTAAGAAGGTTGAGACGAGTAACATTGAATTGAAGCAAATTTCTTAAATGGTAGAGATAATGAAACGGCATATATTCTTTTTAAGCATCCTACTGATACCGGTTAGCCTTGTTGCAAATATTCGTGATCCGCATGAAGGGGGGATTTGTCATGTTGAGGCAGAATATTATTATCCCGGCGTGTGGGAGAGATATAGTGAGAATGAGTTGATTTGTAATTATTGGAAATTTTTAAGTGAAGATGAGAAACAAGCCTTGGAATCAGAGTTAAATGATTATCATAGTAATGAGACAGATGATAAGGTAGATGAAGTTGATAATAGCGATTATGATACTTTAGATGAAATGGATGGGAAATAGAACACTAAAAAAGCCAAAAGGCTATTAAGGGGGCCCTGAAGGGCCAATAAGGGGAATAATTCAAGGGTAACCTTTCCAAGGGGAAAGGTCTTACCCTAAAAGGCCAAAGGGCTAAAGGGCCTTTGGTTTGCTCATTCATATTTTATAGGGTCTTTAATGTTTAAATCACTGGTACAAATTTTCAAGTCAAAACCAACCGTATCTCATAAAGCCAAGACAGATAATCCGTTACCGAGACAGGAGCTAGATGGTTGGATTACCCCATATTCTGCCTCGGAGTTACTCAATACAGAGCTGCGCCAACGCTATTTAGCCTTACTGTGGCAACAAGTGTCAATGAGCAGGGAGATGTTTGATGAGCTGTACCAGAAGCCGATAGAACGCTATGCGGAAATGGTTCAACTCTTGCCTGCCTCAGAATCTCATCATCACGCTCACTTAGGTGGAATGCTTGATCACGGGTTAGAGGTCATCTCATTTGCAGCTAAACTCCGTCAGAATTATGTATTACCGCCGAATGTGGCACCAGAAGAACAAGCTGAACAGAAAGATGCGTGGACCGCTGCAACTATTTATCTTGCATTGGTTCACGATATTGGAAAAGCCATCGTTGATATTGAAATACAGTTGAAAAACGGAAAACGCTGGCTAGCGTGGAATGGTGTGCCAATAGCTCCCTATAAATTTAAATATATCAAAACGCGCGATTATGCACTTCATCCGGTACTAGGAAGCTTTGTCGCTCATAGTTTAATTCCGACAGAAGCCTTTGATTGGTTAGCTACTTATCCGGAAGCTTTTTCTGCATTAATGTATGCGATGTCCGGTCATTATGACAAAGCTGGAGTCTTGTCTGAAATTATTCAAAAAGCCGATCAACGTAGTGTAGCATTGGCGCTCGGCGGCGATATTACGAAATTAGTTCAAAAGCCAGTAGTATCATTTGCCAAACAGCTAGTATTAGCTCTTCGCCATCTCGTTTCACAAAAATTGAAAATTAGTGAAAAAGGACCGGGTGATGGTTGGTTAACGGAGGATGGATTATGGTTGATGAGCAAAACAACTGCCGATCAAATTCGTGCCTATTTAATGGAACAAGGAATTAGCGTTCCTGGCGATAACCGGAAATTATTTGATGAGATGCAAGCGCACAATGTGATTGAACGAACGGCCGAAGATACAGCTATTTGGCATTGCCAGCTTAAGTCAGATGCCGGATGGAAACCGAAAGATAAGTTTAGCTTATTACGCGTGAAACCGGAGATTGTGTGGGATAGTCTTGATGATCGCCCGGCACTATTTGCCGGTACAATCAGGGTTACTGATAAAGAAGAAAATAACGACAGTGAAAAAGCTGCACCGAATACGGATATTAACCTCTCAGAGGTAAACCTTACTGCGAGTATCGAAAAGGAAAATTCTGAACCTGATGCAGTTTCTAAAGAAACCACACTTCAAGAAACTGGGACAGTAATAAAAAATGGGGATAATGAAAGCGTTGATTTTCTGCTTAATATGTTTGGTGCAGATGAAACTGTGCCAGTTGAAAAAACGAGCGAACCATTTAAAACTGAAGCAGTAATAAAACCTGCAAAAAAAGCTGAAGCAATGCAATCAAAAATACAGGAAACAATAGAGACTCAAGAGACTAAGCCGGTTTCTTTACCTGTTGAAACAGCGGAGGCATGCACAGAAGGGCAACAATTTGTAGATTGGTTGAAGGAGAAACTATTCAATGGGAAATTAACATTCAATGATCGTACTGCGAAAGCCCATATTGTTGATAATTGTCTCTTTATTGTTAGTCCAAGCTCATTTGAACTGTATTTACAAGAGAAGGAGTTGACTTATAATGAAGAAACTATTAATAATTTACAATATGAATTTCAAGCACTTGGCTTACATAAGAAGCGTATAATAGGTGATGATAGTACAAACTTTTGGCGTTGCCGTGTTATTGGTCCAAGAAAGGACTCATTTTTAGTTGGCTATCTCATTCCGAATACACAACTGTTTTTTGGTGAAAAAATTTTAATAAACAATAGGCATCTATTACTAGAGGAGTAAGTTATGCAAAACACCAATATTACATTTGAGTTTTTATTACAAAATTTTTTTCCATAGATATCTGCGTGCAGATACGAAGAAAAGCTATGATAAAGCAATTCGACAAGTACGTAAGCATTGCGGTGTAGAGTACCCTTCCCAAATAACCACTGAGATGTTATTGAAATGGCGTAATAGTGTGATTAATACGAAAGTAAAACCTGTTACTTGGAATAGCTATATACGGCATCTTAAATCTATTTATAAATTTGGTATTGAACAAAAATTATTAAATTATGATGAAAATCCGTGTAATAAATTATTTTTGCGAGTCGGTAGGCCAAAAAGAAAAGTTTTAACACCTACTCAACTAGATAAGCTGGACTTTTTTCTTAGCAATGAAGATAGTCTACCTGATGTATTAGAACCACAATGGTTTATTTTAGCGTTGGTTAATACATTTCGATTTACGGGAATACGAAGAGCTCAATTACTGAGGTTAAAAATAAAAGATGTTGATTTACATCAAAAGGTAATTCATATTTCACCGGAAATTAATAAAAATCACGAATATCATTGTATTCCTATTTTAGATAGGCTATACCCATATATTGAAAAGCTAATTATAGAACTAAGAAAACGTCATCAAAATGTTGATTCCCAGCTATTTAATATTAACTTATTTCGAAAAACTCGATATACAGGTCAAGTAATGACAGAGTTTCAAATTAGTCATTTATTTAGAGTTATTTCAAGTAGGATAGGCTTCCAAGTATCACCACATCGGTTTCGACACACTGTTGCAACGTATCTAATGAAAGATCCAGAAAATTTGTATGTGGCTAAACAGCTCTTAGGGCATAAAGACGTGAGAGTAACTCTAACTTATATTGAGAGTGATGTTGAGATGCTGAGAGCAAAAGTTAATTCGACATTATTATAAAATAATCAATTATCCAGCCTTTACAAACTTTAGAAATTGTGTAAGATCCGATCTGATTTGATCTGTGACTGAACAAATCAATTGCTATGTATCGGCTGGGTACGGGCAAATAGTTTTGTGGCACGATCATTAATAACTTTTTATGTGTAAAGACTTTACGCAAGGGATTGAAAATCCCCGTGTCGGTGGTTCGATTCCGCCTCGAGGCACCATTTCAAAATCTACTCCTCCTTAGTTCAG
>NZ_MLHG01000011.1 GCF_001998825.1 Rodentibacter mrazii | reverse complement strand
CAAATTCAGTTATACTAACCGAGTTTGACATCTCAACTTAAAGGAATAACTATGGCAACCCAATCCGACTATCGTTATACCCTCAATGCAGGCGATAAATATCACTTTGATGTGGTGAGTTTTCAGCTGACCGAAGGGCTTTCCGAACCCTTTAAATTGGAATTGCAGTTATCAAGTTTTGACCCGAATGTACCGTTTTCTGCGTTAATTGATACCTCGGTGACCTTCACCTTTTGGCTCGGCGATAAAGCGGTTCGGTATGTCAATGGGATTGTCACGGGATTCGGTTTGGGGAAAAGCGGTTTTGTACGCTCCTATTATCAAATGATAGTCGAACCGGCATTAGTGAGAGCCGGTTTGCAATCGGACAGCCGGATTTTTCAACATCAAAACAGTGAAAAAATCATCCGCACGTTGTTGCAAAAAAATCGGGTGGATAATGTGGCCTTTGAGCCTTTGCCGTCGGATTGGGAACGTGAATACTGTGTGCAATATCGGGAAACAGATTTGACCTTTATTGAGTGCTTGGCGGCAGAGGAAGGCTGGTATTATCATTTTTCCCACGGGGAAGAAAGCCATCTGCTCCACTTTGGTCATCAAAGTACCACCTCCCCGATTTTAGGCACATTGACTTATAACGCCATGCCGGCAGGCGACCGCCCTTTCGCGAGCCTATGGCAATTTGAATATTGCCGAAAAGTCACCACCAATCAACACACTCTACGGGATTATACGTTTTTAAACCCCAATTACCCCCTTGAACATCAACAAAGTGCGGTCCATTCTAACGGTGTTTCCTCCTCTTCTTCTCAACTTTCCTATGAAAACTATGACTACCCCGGCAGATATAAACGGGATGAACAGGGGCGCCCCTTCAGTCGCTACCGTTTAGAGTCAGCCCTTGCCTTGTCTGAAACCGCTCAAGCCACAGGGGATGATATGCGGGTGATACCGGGTTATGGTTTTACTTTGGAAGGGCATATTAATGCCGCGTTTAACCAAGATTGGTTCGTGGTGCGGGTGGAACATCAAGGCTATCAAACCGGTGTGATGGAGGAGGAAGCCGGTGAAGCAGGCAACCGTTATGAAAACAAGCTGTTTCTGATTCCCCATCACACCCCTTGGCGTAGTCCTCAAAAGCCCCGCCCGATTATTCGGGGCACACAGGTCGCCCATGTAGTCGGTCCGGAAGGGGAAGAGATTTACTGTGATGAATGGGGACGGGTGAAATTACAGTTTCCTTGGGACAGACGGGGTAACTTTGATGAACACAGTTCTTGTTGGGTAAGAGTGGTGCAAGGCTGGGCGGGGGCGCAATACGGCAATATGATGATTCCCCGTATCGGTGATGAAGTCTTAGTCAAATTCCTCCATGGTGACCCGGACCAACCGATGGTCACCGGCAGAACCTATCACAGTACCACGGAACCACCCTATCTTCTGCCGAAGCACAAAACCCGTACCACGATTAAATCCAAAACCCATAAAGGCAACAGCTTTAATGAACTGCGTTTTGAAGATGAACAAGGGCAAGAAGAAATCTTCCTGCATGCGGAAAAAGACCTCAACCATATTGTCAAACATGACGAAACCACTCAAATAGGTAACGACCGTACAGAGCAAGTGGCAAGAGATGAAATCGTCAACATCGGCAATAATCGAACGGAAACGGTGGTACAAGATGAAGACCTGACGATTAACCGAGACCAAACCCACTCTATCGGACGAAATCGTATAACGAAAATTGAACAAGACGACATACTGAACATCAACAACAGCCGTTATCTTAATGTACACGGCGATACTATCATCCATGTCGGCAATGAGCTTAATATTGACATTGCCCAAAATGGCACTTGGCATGCGGGTGAAGTGTTTGAACAAATCTGCGAAACCTTTGACCTTGAAGGCTATGAGCAGGTAGAACTCAGTGGTCCGGGCGGGTCGATTATTATCAACCGGGAAGGCATCACCTTGGTGGGGGATGTGTATGTGGAGGGGGAATTGTGTCAAGAAGGGGG
>NZ_MLHG01000109.1 GCF_001998825.1 Rodentibacter mrazii | reverse complement strand
GTCATTTTTTACCGCACTTTAATCTAAATTATTTCCGTGGAAGTTGTATTTTCTTCTCTTCACTAGGTTTGTAAAGCACAAGAATATGCCCGATGGTTTGAACATTTGAAGCTTGGGTTTCACGAACAATAGCATCAATAATTAATTGTTTGGTTTCACGATCGGCACCAGCAATTTTTACTTTAATAAGTTCATGGTGATTCAGTGCGTTTTCGATTTCGGCAAGTACGCCTTCGGTTAAACCATTGCCACCGAGCATAACAACAGGGTTTAGATGGTGTGCAAGGCCTTTTAAAAATTGTTTTTGTTTGGTTGATAAGGTTGTCATAAGGAATCCTATAAATGAATACGAATAATAAAAAGAGCGGTCAGAAAAAACAGAGATTTTCTCTGTTTTTAGGCTCATCAAGTCTTGAATTTGGCAGATTGTACCCAAATATAGGCGAAACTACTACAAAAAATAGTACGAAAGACATAAATCATGGGAAAGAAAAAACGTTCGGCGAGTTCTTCTCGTTGGCTAAACGAACATTTTAAAGATCCGTTTGTACAAAAAGCACATAAGCAAAAACTGCGTTCCCGTGCTTATTTTAAACTTGATGAAATTCAGCAAACGGACAAATTATTTAAATCGGCAATGACGGTTGTCGATCTTGGGGCCGCACCGGGTGGATGGTCACAATATGTTGTGAGCCAAATTGGTGGTAAAGGACGAGTGATTGCCTGCGATATTTTAGAAATGGATCCCATTGTCGGGGTTGATTTTTTACAAGGCGATTTTCGTGATGAAAATGTCCTCAATGCATTGCTTGAACGTGTAGGCGAAGCGAAGGTGGATGTAGTGATGTCGGATATGGCACCTAATTTCAGCGGTATGCCCTCGGTGGATATCCCGCGTGCTATGTATCTGGTTGAATTGGCGTTAGATATGTGTAAACAGGTTCTGGCGAACAAAGGAAGTTTTGTCGTCAAAGTATTTCAAGGAGAAGGCTTTGATGAATATTTACGCGAAATTCGAGCTTTATTTAGTGTGGTAAAGGTGCGTAAACCGGAGGCTTCGCGTGGACGTTCCCGTGAAGTTTATATTGTGGCTACGGGCTATAAAGGCGAATTGCTTTGATACCTTTTCATCGTTTGCGATATATAGTATCTTTGTGGTGAATTTATTAACTTTAACTTAGGAAAGGCAGGTTAAACTTTGAACGATATGGTCAAAAATTTGGTACTCTGGATCGTAGTGGCGGTTGTTATGATGACTGCTTACCAGAGTTTCAATTCTAATTCGGTAGAAAACTCCACCGATTACACGACGTTTGTTTACGATGTGAGCAATGGTCAAGTAAAAGAAGCGCGTTTTGATACCAATGAAATTACGGTAACAAAAAACGATGGCTCAAAATACATGACTGTCATGCCGCCATTGGAAGATAAGAAATTACTTGATGATTTATTAAGTAAGAAAGTGAAAGTAGAGGGTACGCCGTTTGAAAGACGTAGTTTACTTTCACAAATTTTAATTTCTTGGTTTCCAATGTTATTTCTTGTGGGCGTGTGGATTTTCTTTATGCGTCAAATGCAAGGCGGTGGCGGCAAGGCGATGAGCTTTGGTAAAAGCCGCGCAAAAATGTTAAGCCAAGATCAAATCAAAGTGACTTTTGCCGATGTGGCAGGTTGTGATGAAGCAAAAGAAGAAGTCGGCGAAATTGTTGATTTCTTACGTGATCCGACCAAATTCCAAAATTTAGGCGGTAAAATTCCAAAAGGAATTTTGATGGTAGGGCCTCCGGGTACCGGTAAAACCTTATTGGCAAAAGCCATTGCCGGTGAAGCTAAAGTGCCGTTTTTTACTATTTCGGGTTCTGATTTCGTTGAAATGTTTGTCGGTGTGGGGGCTTCCCGTGTACGCGATATGTTTGAACAAGCGAAGAAAAATGCCCCTTGTTTAATCTTTATTGATGAAATTGATGCAGTGGGTCGTCAACGTGGTGCCGGTTTAGGCGGCGGTCATGATGAGCGTGAGCAAACCCTTAACCAAATGCTTGTTGAAATGGATGGTTTCGGTGGTCACGACGGGGTGATTGTTATTGCCGCAACTAACCGTCCAGATGTATTGGATCCAGCATTAACCCGTCCGGGGCGTTTCGACCGTCAAGTTGTGGTGGGATTGCCGGATGTAAAAGGCCGTGAGCAAATTTTAAAAGTACATATGCGCAAAGTACCGTTGGCTGATGATGTTGATGCCATGACATTAGCTCGTGGTACACCGGGTTATTCCGGTGCGGATCTGGCTAACCTTGTCAATGAAGCTGCGCTATTTGCCGCCCGTAATAATAAACGTAAAGTTTCCATGCTTGAGTTTGAAAAAGCAAAAGACAAAATTAATATGGGGCCGGAACGCCGCACCATGATTATGACGGAGAAACAAAAAGAATCGACGGCTTATCATGAGGCAGGCCATGCCATTGTGGGGTATTTAGTGCCTGAACATGATCCTGTTCATAAAGTGACCATTATTCCTCGAGGTCGTGCATTGGGGGTTACGTTCTTCTTACCGGAAGGGGATCAGGTCAGCATTAGCCAAAAACAATTAGAGAGTAAACTGTCTACCCTTTATGCAGGACGTTTGGCGGAAGATTTAATTTATGGTGAAGAAAATATTTCTACCGGCGCTTCTAATGATATTAAGGTGGCAACCAATATTGCCCGTAATATGGTGACGCAATGGGGGTTCTCAGAAAAACTTGGCCCGATTCTTTATTCCGAAGATGAAGGGGAAGTGTTCTTAGGTCGCTCGATGGCAAAAGCAAAACATATGTCTGATGAAACTGCTCATGTGATCGATGAAGAAGTTCGTGCAATCATAACGCGTAATTATGAGCGTGCGAGACAAATTCTGATTGATAATATGGATATTTTACATGCGATGAAAGACGCACTTGTGAAATATGAAACCATCGAAGAAGTGCAAATTAAGCAATTAATGAAGCGTGAGCCGGTCACACCGCCTTCAGGCTGGGAAGAACCGCAAACTTCACAAGCGGCTTATTCAAATGTTGCTTCTGAAAACAAATCGGAAAGTGCGGTCGAAAAAACGCAAGATTCTGAATAATTGAATAAAGCCTTCCTAACAGGGAAGGCTTTATTTTTATCGAATGATTTTTTTCCTTAGCATATTTCGTTATAATTTCACTCTCAAATTCACTCTAAAAATTAACCGCACTTTATGAAACTTTACGCAAACCAAAAATCCCTTGATTTATCATCTCCTCAGATCATGGGGATTTTAAATTTCACACCGGACTCCTTTTCTGATAGCGGAAAATTTTTTAGCCTTGATAAAGCATTATTTCAAGTAGAAAAAATGCTGAATGAAGGAGCAAGTATTATTGATATTGGCGGTGAATCAACACGCCCGATGGCAGATGAGGTGTCTGAGCAGGAAGAACTGCAACGGGTTGTGCCCTTAGTAGAAGCCGTGCACCAACGTTTTGACTGTTGGATTTCGGTGGATTCCTCTAAGGCTATTGTGATGCAGGAGGCGGCAAAAGTGGGGATGGATTTAATCAATGATATTCGAGCTTTACAAGAGCCGAAAGCATTACAAGTTGCAACAGAATTGGGTTTGCCTATCTGTATTATGCATATGCAAGGGCAACCAAGGACAATGCAAGCTCATCCTCAATATAAAGATGTTGTGCAGGATGTTCTCGCCTTTTTACGTCAACGTTCCGAAGAATGTATCTCAGCAGGGATAAAAAAAGAAAATTTAATTTGGGATATGGGATTCGGATTTGGTAAGACGGTTCAACACAACTATAAATTGTTACAACAACTCAGCATATTTTGTGAAGAGGGATATCCTGTGCTTACGGGACTATCACGCAAATCAATGATTGGTGCGGTGTTGGAGAAGCCCGTTGACGAGAGAGTGATTGGAAGTGTTGCCGGGGCATTGATTGCTGCTCAAAAAGGGGCAAAGATTTTACGTGTGCATGATGTGGCGGCAACGTCTGATATGCTCAAAATTTGGCAGGCGACAGAAAACGCCTAATTTTTTAGAAAAAATTGAGAAATAAAGGAATTTATTATGGCAAATCGTAAATATTTCGGTACGGATGGTGTACGTGGTAAAGTCGGTACTTATCCGATTACGCCTGATTTTGCATTAAAATTAGGTTGGGCGGCAGGTAAAGTACTAGCCTCACAAGGATCAAAAACAGTCTTAATTGGTAAAGATACCCGTATTTCCGGCTATATGTTGGAATCTGCGTTAGAGGCAGGCTTAGCCGCAGCCGGTTTGTCCGCTGCTTTTACGGGACCAATGCCAACCCCTGCAATTGCTTATTTAACCAGAACTTTTCGTGCGGAAGCGGGTATTGTTATTTCAGCCTCTCATAATCCTTACTATGATAATGGCATCAAATTTTTCTCTGCGCAGGGAACGAAATTGCCGGACGAAATTGAAGAAGCCATTGAAGCGATGCTTGAACAGCCAATGGATTGTGTCGAATCGGCTGAATTGGGTAAAGCTCGCCGTATTAATGATGCAGCAGGGCGTTATATTGAATTTTGTAAAGGTACGTTTCCTGCCCATTTAGGATTAGAAGGCTACAAAATTGTAGTAGATTGTGCCAATGGCGCCACTTATCATATTGCACCTAATGTATTGCGTGAACTCGGTGCGGAAGTAATTGAAATTGGTACGGAACCTAACGGTGTGAATATCAATGAAAAATGCGGTGCAACGGATGTTCGGGTATTACAAGAAAAAGTCTTGGAAGTGAAAGCGGATATTGGTCTGGCTTATGACGGGGATGGAGACCGAATTATGATGGTGGATCACCTTGGGAATAAAGTAGATGGTGACCAAATTCTTTTTATTATTGCCCGTGAAGCACTGCGTTCCGGTCAATTAAAAGGTGGTGTAGTAGGGACATTAATGAGTAATATGAGCCTTGAGATTGCATTAAAAATGCTAGGCGTACCGTTTTTGCGCGCTAATGTAGGCGACCGTTATGTTCTTGAAAAAATGCAGGATAATAATTGGACGCTTGGTGGTGAAAATTCCGGTCATATTATCATTTCTGATAAAAATTCTACGGGAGACGGTATTATTGCTTCATTAGCGGTATTGACCGCAATGGTTCAACATAAACTTTCACTTAATGAATTGGCTAGCGCAGTAAAATTATTCCCTCAGGTCTTAATTAATGTGCGTTTTGGCGGAGGGGAAAATCCATTAGAGAGTGAGGCAGTGAAAGCTGTTGCGGCAGATGTAGAAAAACGTTTAGAAGGTAAAGGACGAATTCTATTGCGTAAATCCGGTACAGAGCCTTTAATTCGTGTGATGGTAGAATGCCAAGACGGTGAACTTGCACAGCAATGTGCGGAAGAAATTGCTGAGGCAGTGAAAACAAACTAGTCTTATTGACCGCTCAAAAAAAGAGCGGTCAGTTTTTATTTTAATTAGGAAAGCAATACAATATGAAAATTTTTATTATGCGCCATGGTGAAGCCGAAGTGATGGCGAAGACTGACAAAGAGCGTCGTTTAACAGAATATGGAAAGAAACAAGCTTTTGCCCAAGGCGAGTGGTTGAAAAATAATGCAAGATCAACCGCACTTCCATTTAACCGTATATTAGTAAGCCCCTATCAACGTGCTTTGGAAACTTTTGAACAGGTTAATTTAGCATTTGATTCAGCGCTACAATCTCACTTAGAAATTTGGCAAGGGATTACACCTTATGGATCGGCAGAATTAGTTATAGATTATCTATCAGTGTTGGAAAAGGAAAAAATTGATTCCATTCTTCTTATTTCACATTTACCATTAGTCGGGGAAATTGTTGCAGAGCTTTATGGTAAACGAAATCCGATTAGTTTTTATCCGGCAACGATTGCCCAAATTGGTTGGCAGAATGGAAAAGGGGAGATTATGAGCTATAGTTATCCACCGGAAATGCTTTGATTTGTATAAAAGATAGACATTTATATTTTTTATGTTCTTTACAAAAAATAAATTTAAAAATGGGAACTTTTTAAAAAATCTTGTTA
>NZ_MLHG01000108.1 GCF_001998825.1 Rodentibacter mrazii | reverse complement strand
AACTCAATCGTAGATGAAACTACTTTTGAACAATGCAAACAAACCATCATCAACGGTGAAACCACCTTGCAAGAATTATGTGATAGTGGGATGTATGAGTTCAGCAAAGAGCAGCATGAGGAATTGGAAAAGTTGGAAAATCAGAGAGGTGAATAATGATGATTAATTATATCTCTTATAGGGATAATAGAATATTCAAGCGGATTATCAAAGGTGAAACGCTTAAAAGTGTAAGTATTGATTTTGGCGTTGGCCCCGAACGAATTAGACAAATTTTTACTAGAATTAAATATAAAATAAAATTCAGACTGGAGAAAAGTATAGCTATAACTGAAAGTGAAAAAGCAAGATTAGAAGATTTGAGAGAGCTATCTCAGTGGAGAGATAATGCTGATTTTTTGCTCTCCTTAATTAAAAAAGATGAAGAACTTGAAAAAAATAAATTTTCACTCATTGGTCGTGATGTAAGACAGATTTTATCTATCCAGCTAAATGACGGGGATATAGTCGCATTTTGTACAGATCGATCTGTATGGAAATACGATCAAAATAACGAAATGTGGGATCGCTTACCTGAAATTCCGCAAGATTTTTCCGAATTATCGGAAATGAGAACCCTGTCATTTGATCTATTATCAAGACCAATTGATGAACTAGAACTTACTGTCAGAACAGCAAACTGTTTGCGTGCTGAAAATATAGATACCATCTATGACTTAGTGCAATGGACAGAAGTAGAGTTATTAAGAACACCTAATCTTGGTAAAAAATCACTTACTGAAATTAAGGACGTACTAGCATCTAGAGGGCTTTATTTAAACATGAAACTTATACCCATAGGAAAATAAAAAATGTACCAATTCAAAGCCCGATGTTCAGGACTTGCCGACTTAATGCCACAGAAGAGAGGCGGAGAGGGACTTTCCGACACCGCCAAAAGTGCGGTCAGAAAAATCGCTAAATTCGCTCTGTTCGGTTATCAAGATTTTGAAGGCAACAAATACACCGAAAAAGGGAATCTTCTGGAAGAACAAGCCATTAAATTAAGTGGCAGAAAACGAGGCTTACCCCTCAAGAAAAACACTGAACGCCGAGAGAATGAATGGATCACGGGAGAGTGTGATATTTACGTTCCCTCTCGCAAGCTCATTATTGATACAAAATGCTCGTGGGATATTGGCTCACACCCATTTTTTACCGATGAAGCGGCAGACAAAGCGAAAAAAGCCGGTTATGACATTCAAATGCAGGGCTATATATGGCTATGGGATTGTGAAGAAGCACAAATTGATTTTGTCCTCTTCCCTACTCCTTACGAAATGCTCAGTAGTTATGATAGCCCCGAACGCTACATTGATTTAGTCGAACAAATCCCGCAAGACAAACGCATTACAACGGTTACGGTAAAACGTGATAACGCCATCATCGACAAAATCAAAGATCGTGTAAGTGTTGCCCAAGAATATTATCAACAGCTTATTCAGGAAATGAGCTAATTCAATTCTGAATTACACCGCCCACTTAACCGTGGGCTTTTTTATAGGTAAACAAAATGCAAAAGAAATACGAACTATTAAAAGACGATACCAAAGAATATTTTGGAATAACCCTCTACCGAATTAAAGCCTTAATCTCTTTTGGTGCGGTGGTTGCCGGTGAACTGGGTGGCTATATTGAAGCAGAGAAAAATTTAGATCAATCTGGCAACGCTTGGGTATTTGGCAACGCTCGGGTATTTG
>NZ_MLHG01000107.1 GCF_001998825.1 Rodentibacter mrazii | reverse complement strand
ACCACGGCAACCGTGACTAACGGTAAAGACGGTGCGACGGGTGCAACAGGTGCGGCAGGTAAAGATGCGCAAGCAAATGTGACGACCGATGCAACAAACGGTACGCATACCATTACTATCGTAGACGGAAACGGTACAACTACGACTGCGACAGTGACTGACGGTAAAGATGGTAAAGACGGTAAAGACGCAACTGCCTCTTGGAACATTGCACGTAATGGCGATCAAGTTGATACCATTAAAAATAATGAAACGGTAAGCTTTGAAGATAGCGATACAGTGAGCATTAATGTTGAACCGAAAAATAATGGTACAGCGAACGTTACCTTTAATGTCAATACAGGTTCATCAACTGTTAACCCGAATGGTACGGCAAATGCAACCACAGAAACTTATACCGATCAAAACGGTAACCCAGTAACTAAAGAGGGTGATAAGTTTGTTGATGCACAAGGTAATGAAGTACCGGCAGATCAGGTTACGACTACACTGGTGGATAATAGTAATAAGGTTGCCACAGTAGGTGATATTGTTAATACCATTAACCAAACAGGCTTTACCTTAACCACCAGCGCGTCTAACGGTGGTGAAGTGTCCGGTACAACTAAAGAGTTGGTTAGCCCGGGTGATACGGTTACTATTGATGCTGGTAAGAATATCAAAGTAACGCAAGATGCCGATAAGATTACGATTGAAACCAAAGACCAAGTGAGCTTTGGTGAAAAAGGCGAACCGGGTCAAAACGGTCAGTCGGGTAAAGACGGCGTTGACGGTTCTGTAGGTGTGAACGGTAAAGATGGCTCTGCAGTTGTGCTAAATGGCAAAGACGGTTCTATTGGTCTAAACGGTAAAGATGGCAAAGATGGCTTAACCTTCAAAGCCGCAGATGGTGCCCAAGGTGTTGACGGTAAAAATGGTGAAAACGGTTTACCGGGTAAAGATGGCACAACTCGTATCGTTTACCAACCAACTAACCCGGACGGCACACCAAAAGGCGAGCCGGAACAAGTGGCAACGCTTAATGACGGCTTGATCTTCACAGGTAACAATGAAGATACATTAAATCGTCACAAGCTAAATACTGTGGTTAAAGTGGTAGGCGAAGGTGTTAATAAAACGACTTCAGAAAACTTCAAGTCTGCTGCAGGTAACATCAATGTGAAAGCCAATGGTAGCGATACACTAGAAGTTCAAATGAACAAAGATTTGAATCTCACACCAAATGGTAGTGTGACGATTGGTGATACGGTTATCAATAACGGTACGGTTTCAGGTTTAAATGAGCACCTTAAAGCACCTGTTACTGCTACTGGCAATGTAACCAATGCAACACAAACAGCCCCGGTTAATTTGTCTGATAACGAGAAAAAACAAGCGGCAACAGTGGGTGATGTATTAAATGCAGGTTGGAACTTAAAAGCAAATGGCGATGCAGTAGATGCTGTAACACATGGTGATACAGTGGACTTCACTAGCAAAAATGGTACTGTAATCATCAAGCCGGAAACAAATGGTAAGGTTTCAACAATTGACTTAGCTATTAACACGGGCGATGTCTCTGCGGATAACTCCACAGGCACAGCGGTTGTTGGTAAAGATGGTAAAGTTGATAACTCACCAAATGCAGGTAATAAAGTGGCAACAGTAGGTGATGTAGCAAATACTATCAACAATACCGGCTGGACAACTACAGCCAAAGATAAAGATGGGAATGTTGCAAATGTTGTGGTAAACCCGGGTGATCAAGTGAATTACACTAATGGCACCGGTACGACAGCAAATATCACTGTTACCACTGATCCTGTTACAGGTAAAGATATCGTTAATGTATCTTATGATATAAACACCGGTAACATTACGAAAGCAGGTGATCAAGACGTGAAAGACGCTACGGGTAATGTAGTTATCCCGGCGGGTAAAGTAAGTGTTCAAGGTACACCTATTGGCAACGAAACCCAGGCTGATGCGGACGCTCGTGAAGGTAGCAAAGTTGCTACGGTACAAAATGTTGCGGATGCAATTAACAGTGCCGGCTGGATTGTGGATACTGGTAAAGCAGAAGACCAATCTTCATTTACGACTAAAGCAGGTAAAGCTCAGAAAGTATCTGCAGGTGATAAAGTTGACTTCCAAGCAGGTAAAAATATGGAAGTTAAGCAAATCATCGATAACGATGGTTCTGTGAAGATCGTTTATGCCACTTCTGATAACATCGCTTTAGGTGAAAAAGGTAAGGACGGCAAAGACGGTGTTGATGGTTCTATCGGTGTAAACGGTAAAGATGGCTCTGCTGTTGTGATCAACGGTAAAGACGGCTCTATCGGCTTAAATGGTAAAGACGGTGCAAACGGCTTAACGATTAAAGGTGAGAAAGGCTCGGTTGGCGTTGACGGTACCGATGGCAAAGATGGTAAAGACGGTATGACACGTATCGTTTACACCGATGACAAAGGGACTAAACACGAAGTCGCAACACGTGATGACGGCTTGAAATTTACCGGTAATGATAATGATACTGTTAACAACCATAAACTTAACTCACTCGTAACAGTGAAAGGTGAAGGGGTAGATAAAGCAGCATCTAAATCGTTTAAATCCGCTTCAGGTAATATCAATGTGAAAGCAGACGGTCAAGGCACGTTAGAAGTTCAACTTGCTAAAGATCTGAAAGGCATTAACAGTATTTCAAATGGTAACTCAAGTGTAACCTTGAATGAAAATGGCGGCACAACCATTAAAGGTGGTGATGTCAATGTTGATGGTAATAAGATCACAAACGTGAAAGCCGGTACGGCTGACACTGATGCCGTGAATGTTTCTCAATTGAAACAATCATTTGGTGATGTTAACAACCGTATTAACAAAGTGAGCAAAGAAGCTCGAAGCGGTATTGCCGGTGCTAACGCAGCAGCGGGGCTTCCACAAGTTTACCTACCGGG
Source organism: Rodentibacter mrazii (assembly GCF_001998825.1). Classification (GTDB taxonomy): domain Bacteria; phylum Pseudomonadota; class Gammaproteobacteria; order Enterobacterales; family Pasteurellaceae; genus Rodentibacter; species Rodentibacter mrazii. The sequence goes on along the minus strand of NZ_MLHG01000107.1, from coordinate 1,646 downwards.
TAAATCAATGGTTGCCGCCTCTGCAGGTACTTTCAAAGGTGAAAATGCCTTTGCCGTAGGTTATTCACGTGCAAGTGATAACGGTAAACTTATCTTGAAACTTCAAGGTAATGCTAACAGCCAAGGTGATATAGGCGGCTCTGTTGGTGTTGGTTACCAATGGTAATCTAGTTTTTACCTAAACTAAGTTTAAAACCCGACTTCGGTCGGGTTTTTTATTGGAAGAAAATCACTAATCGGTAAAAAAATAAGGGAAATTTTGACCGCACTTTCTATTAAGGAGGGAGATGATATAAAAAGGAAATAGCTAAGTGCGGTTAAAAATGAAGGAATTATTTATATGTTTTCAATCTCAATTCTTGCCAATCCTTTTTTGAAAGCATAAGCGTAGCGCCGTGGGATATTATCTGCAATCTCCCCATTTTTTACAGTGGTTTGATAGCTACAAACCTTAAATTCCGGGACGATAATTGACGAATAATCAGTGTTTAATAGTGGTGAGATAGACGAGTATAATATCCATTTGATCTGTGTTCCTTCTTTATGCTCGGTTTTAGCAATAAAACCGGCACCTCCTTCACAAAAAGCGATTTGGTATTCGCTATTAAAAGGAAGTTCGGGGAACGGTTTTGGATCGCAAAAATTAAACAGGCGATCATGAGCCCAAAGATCTTGGCGGATATAACCCCATAATTCATCGGCTAAAAAATCTTGATCTGCAAAATGAGCACTATCGTACTCCTTATTGATGTAATTTTGGATTCTTTCTTCCATATTGGAAACCGAGTTTGCTTTGGCTCCCCACATTCCGGCTAAAATAAGGGCGGTATGTGATCCGGAATCCCGCATAGTATGAAATGATCGCCCGCTTTTGATCCATTCTGCAACGGCTACGGATTCACGGGGAGAAATGACGGAGTCTGCATCACGAAAAATAACGTATTCTGCCTCAGGATCATTGATAGCAAGGAAACGCCACATCGCTCCCGGCCAGCTTTTTAAAGGAGGGGCAATTTTAATAATTTCCGCACCATTTTCTTTTAAACGCTGCACGGCATTTTCCGGCACTGAGTCATCAATATAGAAACGGCAAATCCAGTTTGGGAAAAGTGCGTGAGCAACTTGAACGTTTAATACCGCCGTTTCGATATATTTTGAACGTTTCCCAAACAGTGAAAATGCAATCAGATTTTTGCCGCCTTTTACTGAGCGACCTATGGGCATAGGGGCTGTTGGTGTTGGGATTTGGGCATCTCGAAGGACTAATGCTTGGTGACCGTAGTGTCCTGCATTTTCCCAATCAGATATTGCACCATAAGCATGGGCTAATAAATCAAGGGTCGGCACATATTGGTTATTCAATGAAATAGCTTTTAAGCCGGTATCAATAGCGTCCTGCCATTTTTCTTGTTTTAAATAGATATAAGCGAGTTTATGTACATTTTCAATATTTTGGGGAGCGAGCAAACAAAGCATTTCAGCATATCTTTTGGCTTCATCATAATCTTCTTTACCAATAAGATTAATATAAGTGTTTGTTAATGCTCTAAGCGTGAGTTCATTAGAGGAATTATTCATCATTATTATTAATTAGTTTTTAGTAGGTCGCTATTATAGCAGATCTAATATGGTTTCTTTGTAAATAA
>NZ_MLHG01000106.1 GCF_001998825.1 Rodentibacter mrazii | reverse complement strand
GAAAATTGACCGCACTTGGAGCAAAGTTATTAGATCCGACAGGGGCTTTACACGCAAATATTCCATTTTGTCCACCAGAAGGCGATGCAGGCACCGGAATGGTGGCAACCAACTGTATTAAAGAAAAAACAGGGAATATTTCCGCTGGTACATCAGCCTTTGCAATGATTGTATTAGAAAAAGCATTATCAAGAGTCTATGCCGAATTAGATATTGTTACTACACCCGCGGGAAAATTAGTGGCAATGGCTCATGCCCAAAATTGTACGACTGATATTAATGCTTGGGTTAATTTATTGGGCGAATGTTTACAAACATTTGGTATCAAAATTTGTACTGAAGAATTATACGAGACGCTATTTCTTCATGCTTTACAGGGGGATACGGATTGTGGCGGATTATTGTCCTACGGATTTTATTCTGGGGAACATAATGTCGGTTTGGAAAAAGGCTGCCCGTTATTTTTGCATCCGGCTAACGCCAAATTTAATTTAGCTAATTTTATGAGGGTTCACTTATATACAGCATTTGGTGCAATGAAATTAGGCATGGATATTTTATTGCGGCAGGAAAAGGTTACAATCACGCGTATTCTTGGACACGGCGGCATTTTTAAAACGGAAAATGTTGCTCAACAAATATTAGCTTCTGCATTAAATATTCCGCTTGCGACAATGGAGACCGCTTCTAATGGCGGTGCTTGGGGGATTGCTTTATTAGCCAATTTTTTAAGTCGCTCAAAAACCTTTTCTTTAGAAGACTATCTGGACAATGATATTTTCAATCAAGTGGAAATCAGCTTAGTTTATCCGGAAAAACAAATCACAGAAGGTTATCAGCAATTCATTGAGCGTTACAAACAAGGCATATCAATTGTCCAAACTGCGATAGAGCAGGATTTTATTGAATAAGGGCGAATTTTCGTCCCTTCATCCTTATTCAGTGGTTAATTCATCGGCAATTTCTTCGGCTTGTTGTAAGACGAATGTTATTGCTTCTTCTGCTTTATCCGGTGGATATTTATATTTTTGCAATGCTCGGCGAACGAGTAGCCGAATTCTTGCTCGCACGGCTTCTTTATGTTGCCAATCAATACTGACGGATTTTCGCAGAATATTGGTGATCTCTTTTGCCAATGCTGAAAGGGTTTCATCTTGCATTAATTCCCTTGCACTCCCGTTTTGAGAAAGGGCATCATAAAACGCCAATTCTGTAACGCTTAAACCGAGTTTTTCGCCTCGTCCCAAACGCTCGGAAAAATCCCGTCCCATTTGCACCAGTGCATCCAGAATTTCAACTACCGTGAGATTGTGGTTGTGATATTGATTTAAAGCTTCTTGTAAACGTTGTTCAAAGTCTTTCTGTGCTACAAGGTTTCTCCCTGCTTTTGCTTTGATTTCTTGCTTCAAGTAGCGTTCCATTGCCAATACCCAAAGGCTTTTGGTTTCGCTATTTTTTATCGCCTGTAAAAACTCATCAGAAAGCAAATTAATTTGTGTTTGTTCTTTACCAAGCAATTCGAACAAATCAATCGTGCCTTCTGAAACAATACTTTGGTTGATTAAGGCCTTAAGTTGAATAAGCCGTTCTTGCGTGCCGGTGCCTTTTTGTTCACGTTTGGAAAGCACCGCACGTACCGCATCATAAAATGCAATTTCTTGATTATAGGGCTCTGCCTCTTTTAATGCACCACATAGCGCATAACCTTTTTTAAGGCTGGCTACAGTTTTTAAAAAGGCTTTTTTGCGGGGCTCAGGATCATCTGAATTTTTCCATTGTTGATGATATGCTTTATCATCATCGGTCTGTTGATCAAGTCTTGAGATATGTTCTGCTGCACGTGCAATGGCTTTGAGTAATAGTGCCGGTTCGGCTTCAGTAATAGCGGATGGCACATCAAAAGTCTTACCGTTAATTTTAGTTGTAAACAAAGTGCGGATAAATTCGAGTTGCTCTTTCATTTTAAAGAACACTTCTTGCACATTTTCCGCCAATTTCCCCTTGCCTGTGGAATTAGTGTATTGTTTCGTTGCCTCTTTTAATTCTTCGGCTAAACCCACATAATCTACAATCAACCCACCGTTTTCTCGGCTTTTATTTGCAAATACACGGTTTACACGAGCAATAGCTTGCATTAGATTATGTCCTTTCATCGGCTTGTCGAGATACATGGTATTACAACAAGGTGCGTCAAATCCTGTGAGCCACATATCACGGACAATCACGATTTTTAACGGATCATTCGGATCTTTAAAACGGCGTTCAAGGGTTTGCTTTTCTTGTTTGCTGTAAACGTGTTTCTGCATTTTGAGGTCATCGGATGCAGAACCTGTCATCACAATTTTTATCGAACCCTGATTGATATCATCAGAATGCCATTCTGGGTGAAGGGCGGTAATTTGATGATATAAATCCACACAGATTTGACGGCTGGAAACCACAATCATCGCTTTACCGTCCTGCTGTTCATTACGTTTGCTAAAATGGCTGACAAAATCCATTGCAAGATCCCGTAATCGGGCTTCTGAACCCAGTAATTTTTCTCGCAAGCGTAATTTCGGATTATCTTCGTTTTCTAACAGTTCATCAATTTCAGCAAATAAGGCTTCGTGATTGGTTTTTTCTGCCAGTTGAATTTGCCTTGCTTCATAAATAATCGGCACAGTTGCCCCATCTTCCACCGCATCTTGCAGATCATAAATGGAAACATACCGCCCAAACACTTCTTGTGTATCTTTATCCTCAAGGCTAATTGGCGTACCGGTAAAACCGATAAAAGAGGCGTTGGGTAGGGCATCCCGCAAATGGCGGGCGTAACCTGCTTGATATTTGCCGTTGTGTAATTTTTTGGTTAAACCATATTGGCTACGATGTGCTTCATCGCTAATCACAATAATGTTAGAACGGCTATTTAATATCGGGAATTTATCTTCTGTTTCCTCTAAGCCAAATTTTTGAATCGTGGTAAAAAACACCCCGCCGGATTCACGTTCACTTAATAATTGGCGAAGTGCTTCCCGATCTTCCACCTGCTGTGGCGTTTGTTTGATTAAATCTTTACCGCTACTGAAAGTTTGGAAAAGTTGTCCGTCTAAATCGTTACGATCCGTGACCACCAAAATTGTAGGGTTCTTCAATTCAGGTTGGGAAAGCAATTTGCCGGCATAAAACAGCATAGAAATAGATTTACCTGATCCTTGCGTGTGCCACATCACACCAATACGTTTATCCCCTTGTTCGCTAGTGGCAAAAAGGGTGGATTCCACCGCTTCATTGACCCCGTAATATTGGTGATAAGCGGCAATTTTTTTAATTAACGTCCCATTAGAATTCCGTTCAAACAACACAAAGTAACGTACATAATCCAGCAATTTTTGTGGCGTGAGTAAACCATTCAACAAATTTTGCAATTCATCGCCAAAATCTAACCGCTGGCTCTGGGCTTTTTCATCTACCACTTTCCAAGGAGTAAAACGTTGAAAATCAGCCGAAAGCGATCCTAATCGAGTATTCAAGCCATCACTGATAATCAAGGCTTGGTTATAAACAAAAAGATCAGCAATTTCATCTTTGTAGGTTTGCAACTGATTAAAGGCTTGCAACAAATCGGCCGACTCACGCAGGGGATTTTTCAACTCAAACACCACCAAAGGCAAACCATTCACAAAACCGATAATATCAGGGATTCGTTTGCCTCCTTTACGGCTGCGAATTTCGAGTTGATTCACCATCACAAAACGGTTGTTTGTCCAGTGTTCAAAATCTACTAGGCGTGCCACATCAAATTTCTGCTCTCCGTTTTTCCGATATTCCACCTTCACGCCATCACGCAACCGTTTATAAAACTCCTGATTTCGCCCCACTAATTCGCCAATGTCGCCTTTAGTCACCGATTTCACGACAAAATCAACCGCACTTTC
>NZ_MLHG01000105.1 GCF_001998825.1 Rodentibacter mrazii | reverse complement strand
GGATTTTAAATCCCTTGTGTACATCATGACGAGTAATAAAGCTATTTATTTAGACCAATGCAATGCACCTAGCCAATACATCCTGATCCATCCACTAACGCCTTGTGGATGGATCAGATCTTACATAAAAATACTAGTTTGTAAAGCCTGAATAATCAAACTCACAATAAATTTGTGTATTCCCTAATTGACTCTATATCATCTTCGATATAGGTCAAGGTAACCTTGATATCCTTATGACCAAGAAGCTGTTTAGCAATATATAAATTCTCAGGCTTTTTCATTAAATTTGTAGCTGCGGTGTGTCTAAACCTATGAGGTGAACTGGTTACTCCAGTATATTTTGATATAACCTTGAAGATATAGCTTACCTGATCTACTGTCATCTCCTTTCCTTTTCGTTTAACTGCTCTCGAAAATAAATTTATATTGAAGAGTTGTGCGTACTCAGGTTGTTTGAGCTTCTTCAATTCGTTTATTAATCTATCTAAGTAAGGATAAAGTGCGGTTGAAATTGGCAGTACATGATACTCGTGGTTCTTGTTTATTTCCGGGGAAATATGAATAACCCGATTTACTAAATCTACATCTTGAATTCTCAATTTATTTAGTTGAGCACGGCGAATTGCTGTATAGCGAAATGTCATAATCAATGCTTTTGTAAACCAAACCGGGCGCAAAATATCAGGAAGATATTTTGACTCTTTGATTCCAAAACTTAGTCTTTCCAAATCCGAGAAGGTATATGTTTTTCTCTTTCGCTTTCCTTCCCTAATAAATAGAGCATTAAAAGGGTTCTGAGTAAATGACAGTAGCTGTCTTTCTATACCAAATTTGAAAATGGTTTTCAGCTGCCTAATATAGCTATTCCACGTTACTTCAATGATTGATTTCCCGACAACACGCTTTCTCCATTGAAGAAGCTGTAATTCTGATACCTCATCCGGATACTTAAAATCACAATTATTCTGCAATTGTCGAATAGCTTTTTCATAACTTTTTATCGTATCTATACGTAGATGTTTGTACAAAAAAATTTATCAAGTAATGCATCAAATGTAATTCTATTCACTGTCATTCTCCTGAATAAGTGATAAATGCAAATTATCAATTAGAACCCTATTACCGAAAAAATAATCGGTTTTATCAATCAAATACCCAATCAATTGAGAGGTTTTTCTTGGTCCAATAACCTTACAACGCCAAAAATTAACACTATCATTATTTGATTGATGGTATCTCTTGTGTAATTTAAGATCTTGGAAACTATATTGCAAACTTTCAATATCTTTCTTAGTAAAATCAGTGATACCTTTACTATTAAAAAACATCTGAAATATTCCGGGTGTCACAAGAAATAATTGTCCTTTAACAATATGCAATTTCGCACTCACATTATTCATAGTAAGTGTATTTCCTGTAATCCCGGCTTTCAGCCATTCGACAAACGATTCACCGGAAATATCTACTCTTTCTTTAGGAACTCCTGAAACAGTTTTAGTTACTTCAATATCTGTTACAGATTCATTAGCAGATGGAGCACTTAGACTCTTCTGCCCTTCTAATTGTTCCTGATGTTCTTGATGCTCTTGGGGCTGCTCTGTTGGAGAAAATAAGTCCATCACTAAGTCCACCATATCCGTTGTTTTTTCGGGTTTCGTATCTACCTCGGTATTTTGAGAAAGCACATTTTCAAATGAAGACTCCATACTTTCCGGAGAAATCATATGACTCGTCTCAGACTCTATAACATTGGAAACAGCCTCTATTTTTGAGTTTTCAGTTGAGTCTGAAACACTTTCATTTTCAATATCAACACTCCCTAAAAATACCTCCGGTCTATCACTAAGGTTTTCCCAGGCAATCTCCGGTTTTATTCTTAATAAAGAAAATGCTTTAGGAGGACACCAACCTGAATTAGCTTTAATCCGACAGTGCCAAATTGCGGTACCGTCACTTGTGCTTTCAATAATGCCTAGTGATTGCATCTCATTAAATAATTTAGGATTATCTGCCGGCGCAGAAATACCCTGTTCTAAAAGATAAGCTCTGATTTGATCAGCTGTTGGTTTACTCATCAACCATAACGCCTCATCTGTTAGCCAACCATCTGCCGGTCCCTTAGGAGTATTAATTTTAAATTTATGTTGCAATAAATGACGTAAAGCCATCACGATTTGCTTCGCAAATGAGGTTCCCGGTTTCTGAACCAGTTTCGATACATCTCCACCTAATGCAAGGGTTACGCTATTTTGGTCTGCTTTTTGTACTATTTCCGAAAGAAGTCCCGATTTATCTTTATGATCTGCCATAGCATACATTAATGAGGAGAAGGCTTCCGGGTATCCCGCTAACCATTCAAATGCCTCTTTAGGTATTAAATAACCGGCAAGATAACTCCCCATGACAGGATGTAATTCATAATCCCGTCCTTTAACATATTTAAATTTGTATGGTTGGGTTGGAGTGCCTAACCAGGGAAACCATCTTGTCCCATCCTTTAACTGAATTTCTATATCAACTATAACTTTTCCAATATCATGTACAAGTGCAGCATAAATCACCGCTGCGGTCCAAGCATCACGTTGTCTTGATTGTTCTTCCGGTGCTGCATTTTGTGGTAAAACATAACTTTGTCGAAGTTTTGCAGCAAATGATAGCACCTCTAATCCGTGATCTAACATTCCCCCTAAATGGCTATGATGATGAGATTCTGAGGCGGGCAGTAATTGGACCATTTCGGCATACCGCTCAATCGGTTTTTTATAGAGTTCGTTGTACATATCTTGCGTCATAGAAACCTGTTGCCAAATTAAATTTAAGTATTTTTGGCGTAAATCGGAATCAAGCAATTCTGACGCGGGGAAAGGCGTTACCCAGCCATCACTATCAACTTTTGATATTGAAAGATTTTGATTTTCTAAATTTGAAATAACCTCAAGGGAATCCTGTTTTTTCCCTTTTAACCTATTGAAAATTGACGACAGCATAAATCAATGACTCGTTATGTTACATTTTTTGAAAAGAGTATTGATTTATAAGATAACCTCAATGAATAAATCACTTTAAATAGAAGATAGATGTTAATGCTATCTTGAGCCTTTTAGAAAAAGCCTTTTGGCCTTTTCAGGTAAGACCTTTCCCTTGGGAAAGGTTACCTTTATAGCATTACCCTTAATCCCGTTAGGGATTCCCTTAACCTTTTGGCTTTTTTGGTGTATGATGCTCAAAGGATCTATTCTCATTAACTGGAGGAAAATATGATATTTAAAGAACCTGGATATGATGAGTTTTTAGCAAAAAAAATAGCTAAAGGTCGTGCAGAGTTAGAGGCTGGAAAAGGTATCCCGTTAGAAGAAGCCAAAGCACGCGTACAGGCGACTATTGAGAAAACAGTTAAAGAATTAGATGAGTTTGAACGCTCGGTAGTGTATGCATAAATCGATCATTATTTCTCCTGAAGCGTTGAATGATATAGAAGAATGTGTGCGACAGGCAATTATTTATACGGGTTTCGAGATGACAGGAATCCGTTTACATGAAAAAATTTTTGACAAAATTGAATCAATAGGGTTTATGCCCAAAGCTATTGGTCGCCCAAGAGAGGATGGTTCTAGAGAAGCCTTTATTCGTGGGTATCGTATCGTTTATGAAGAAAAAGATAATCACATATTGATTGTGGCTGTCATTCACTCAAGTAGATTATATCCTCGGCCAGAATTAGAACAGATGCCTTAATTTAGACTTCAATCTCATTTGTTAGTTGAAATGTGTATTTAATACACTCAGAGTGCAATTAATTTTTTTATCAATAAATAGAGAGATAAATATGAAATTCAGATCGTTTCTCGAATCATTCCTGGTAGCATTACCTTTAACTTTAACAACAATGTTCTCTCAAGCTGATAATACTGCACTTAGAACAGTCAAAAGTGAATATACTGCAGTTGAAACTGTAGAAAAAATTAAAAATGCAGTGACCGAAAAAGGTATGAAAGTCTTTACTGTTATTGATCATCAAGCAGCTGCTAAAGAAGCCGGGTTAGCTATGCCATTTTCGAGCGTGGTGATTTTTGGTGCACCAAAAGCAGGAACACCAATGATGATTACCAGCCCAACTTTAGCTATTGATTTACCAATTAAGGCTCTTGTTTGGGAAAACAAAGCCGGTGAAGTGTTTGTGAGCTTAAACGATACTGATACTATTGGTAAAAAACATGGTTTAACCGAAGAGGTATATAGTAAGTTAAAAGGCGCAGAAAAATTAATTCCAAGTGTTGTAACAGAAAAGTAATTGATTGAGAGTTCTAGGTAGGGCTAGAAAAACAATGGGGAGCTTGTTACTCCCCATTGTTTTTTGTCTACCCTTATTCCCCATCCATTTCATCTAACGTATCATAATCGCTGTTATCAACTTCATCTGCTTTATCTTCTGCCTCATTATTATTGTCATCATCATTTAATTCTGACTCTAAGGCTTGTTTATCAGCTTCACTTAAAAATTTCCAATAATTACAAATTAACTCATTCTCACCATATCTCTCCCATACGCCGGGATAATAATATTCTGCCTCAACATGACAAATCCCCCCCTCATGTGGTTCTCGTATATTTGCAACAACATCAATACCTTGAATTACTGTAACGCATAAAATGAAAAATTGGCAATATTTCATAGTTTCTATCATCATTCCTGAGTTTTGCTAATTCTAAATATACCGTTTACAACTGAGTAGCATTATCTAGAAACTCTCTTAAAAATAGAAACAGATTTTTAATGATGATGCTGAGTTAAATATCTACTATTTTGTCCAGAAACTTTGAGTAACATTTTTAGACAGTCTAAAAAACACTAAAGTGTAAGTTTTTAGACAAGTCTTAGAGGCTAGTCCAAAAAATTTTAAGTTTTGAATACCACGAGGATTTAAATCAATGGGCGTTAGATTACGAATGAGAATTTTTGTCCGAGATAACTTATCAGGATTAAATGATAAAGATGTAGAATCTTTAACCGACTTAATTTTGAACGCAATCGGATATTCACCTAGATTTTTTATGTCAGTGTCAGAAATAGATAAATTTGAAAATAGATTCAAAGATAAATTTTCTGAAATATTCAAAGAACATAAAACTATGACAAGATATGATTTCTTCTTAATAAAAAAGAAGATTGAATCTGAATCAGTTTTATTGAAAGCGTAAATTTTAAGTTTTGAATAGGAGAAAACATGGAAACTACAACATCTTTGATTCTACTCGGAATCGCTGTTTTTCTACTTGGTATAGGCAATATAATCTTAACAAGAAGAGTAAGTAAACTTGAAAATGACCTTGCCGAACTAAAAAACTCACAGTAATAACATTAAGTTTTGAAAAAAGGAGGAAAAGTGAGCAATTCATTATTCAGATTCTTTGGAGATTTTCAATTTAGAATGTTTTCATTTATCAACATTTTTTCGGCTACTGGATTTTGTGCTATATCCTTATCTTTGGCGTTATCGGAAAAATCTAAACCACTTATTGAAGTTTTCCTAGATTTTCTTCTTTTTTACAACCCCGCTATTGGCTTACTGACATTAGTTACTTATTTTTCCGGTAAGACTAAATTAGAGATATTGCTTTTTTGTGAATTAGTTGTATTACTAGCCTTAATATATTTAGGAGTTTAGATATGCAAATACTTTTTTTAATATTTTATCTTAGCCTTACTTTTATTG
>NZ_MLHG01000104.1 GCF_001998825.1 Rodentibacter mrazii | reverse complement strand
GATTAATAAAGACCATCCTTTAAATAATCACCCCAAATACCTAATTAAACTACTTAATCCAATTAAGCAAATACTAAATCACCACACATAATAAATCTTTTTGAGAATTACACTAATACAATAAAATGATGAATTATGAAGCAGATAACTCAGAACGGGTATCATTTTACTACTAATCATAAGGATAAAAAACAGCTAAAATGTTAGCTCGCTCACATTTTTGATATAAACTAGAAAAAATTTTGGTGATTTTCTGATGAAAATCAATCACTCACAAAAATATTGATTAATATCTAGACATACACTACATATTTTGCTAACCTCGCGGGGTTAGGTTTACATATATTTAGACATTTTTTTCTTACAGGACTTCACAATGAAGAAAATTTCAATGGTTTTTACCGCACTTTTTTCAGCGGTATCATTTTCAACAATTGCAGCACCACATAAATCTAATGAAATACTTCCCCAATGTGCTCAATTATTTAAAGAAACGGAAAATTTAATCATTCAAGCAGAAAAACAACCCGGTACTCATACACAAGTGAGCAAGATTAAAAATAAACTCAATCAAAGTAAAAAACAAATCCTTGAAATGGAGCTTGCAACCCAACTCAAAAGTTGCAATGTAGGATTAGCAAAACTAAATAGCATGAAAAATAGTTCTGAAGAAACTAATTAAACTAAATTTTAAATAAAAAGGCTTATTGAAAACATATCAATAAGCCTTTTTATTAATTTATCTAAGACACCAGTTTTTGCAAACCAAAATGGCGATAAGTTTGTGTCGTAGCAATCCTTCCACGCGGGGTACGCTGTAAAAAACCTTGCTGTATTAGATAAGGCTCTAACACATCCTCTATGGTATCACGCTCTTCGCCTATTGCGGCAGCCAAATTATCCAATCCAACCGGACCACCATCAAAACGCTCAATCATGGCAGTCAGTAATTTTCGATCTAAATAATCAAAGCCGGCATCATCAACATCTAACATTGAAAGCGCTTGTTTCGCAATATCTAGAGAAATTATCCCTCCGTTTCTTACATCGGCATAATCACGCACACGGCGTAGTAAACGGTTTGCAATACGTGGTGTACCACGGGAACGACGAGCAACTTCAAAAGCGGCCTGCTGCTCCAATTCAAGGTTTAAACAAACCGCACTTCGAACAACAATTGAGGTTAAATCTTCTACTGAATAAAATTCTAAACGCTGTACGATACCAAAACGATCGCGTAAAGGGGAAGTCAAAGAACCGGCACGTGTTGTTGCTCCAACCAGAGTGAAAGGAGGTAAATCTAATTTAATAGAACGTGCCGCAGGTCCTTCTCCAATCATAATATCCAGTTGGTAATCTTCCATTGCCGGATAAAGTACTTCTTCAATAGCCGGTGAAAGGCGATGAATTTCATCAATAAACAGTACGTCATAGGGTTCTAGATTCGTTAGCATCGCGGCTAAATCACCGGCTTTTTCTAAAACAGGGCCTGATGTTGTACGAATATTCACGCCCATTTCATTGGCGACAATATTGGCAAGTGTTGTTTTACCCAATCCCGGAGGACCAAAAATAAGCAAATGATCCAAAGCATCTTTGCGTAATTTTGCCGCTTTAATAAAAATATCCATTTGCTCGCATACTTGTGGTTGCCCAACATAATCTGCAAGTAATTTTGGACGAATTGCACGGTCAATCACATCCTCATCAAGCTTAGCTTGACTACTAACTATTCTATCAGCTTCAATCATCTACTCGCCCTTATAACGCCGCTTTTAAGGCTTCACGAATCAGTTGTTCGCTATTCAATTCAGGTTTTACCACACGTTTAACCATTTTTTCAGCATCCGTCGGCTTATATCCTAGTGCGATCAACGCTGCAACGGCCTCATCTTCCGAACTTTCCCGGTATGAAGTAACAGAGGATTCGCTCGGAATATGCTTACTTTCTATAAAGAAATCATTTTGTTTAACGCCTTTAAATTTCCCTTTTAATTCAACTAATAGACGCTCTGCCGTTTTTTTGCCCACGCCCGGAATTTTAACCAGCTTAGAAAGCTCTTCACGTTCAATCGCATAAGCAAATTGTTCGACAGACATCGCTGATAAAATTGCCAGTGCCAATTTGGGTCCGACACCATTGGTTTTAATTAATTCTCGGAATAAAGTACGGTCGGTTTTTTGGGCAAATCCAAAAAGTAAATGCGCATCTTCTCGAACAACAAGATGGGTAAACAAGGCTGTTTCTTGTCCGAGTTCAGGTAAGTCGTAAAAGCTCGTCATCGGTAAAAGCAATTCATAGCCGACACCTTGCACATCAAGCAGAATTTCGGGAGGTTGTTTTTCTAATAGAATGCCTGTTAAACGGCCAATCATAATTTATCCATAAGCATAAAAATTTTGCATAGAATAAAAGAAAACTGGACGAACATCCAGTTATTTTTTTAATCGAAAACGTCCACGACTATAGCGTGTCTTTAAAAGTGCGGTGATTTTTTCTTGAGTTTCCAGTATTTTCACAGAACCCGCAATATGCAAAGAATGGTTCATAGAATGAGCATGGGTAATCGCGATTGCTAAGGCATCCGCTGCATCCGCTTGAGGTTTGTCGGAAAGTTTCAGAATGCGTGTAACCATATCTTGAACCTGAATCTTATCTGCCGATCCGACCCCAACAACGGTTTGTTTCACTAATCTTGCCGCATATTCAAATACCGGTAAATCGTGATTTACCGCAGCTACAATTGCGGTTCCTCGTGCTTGCCCAAGTTTTAATGCCGAATCCGCATTTTTTGCCATAAAGACTTGCTCAATAGCAAACATATCCGGTTGAAATTGGGTAATAATTTCCGTCACTCCGGCATAAATTCGCTTTAATCGAGCAGGAAGATCATCCACTTGAGTCCGAATCGCTCCGCTACCAAGATACTCTAAATGACGACCCACTTGGCGAATAACACCATAGCCGGTCACACGAGAACCGGGGTCAATACCCAAAATAATATTCATCTTTTTCATAAAAAAATGGGTAGGAATCCCACCCATTTATCAAATAACTAAAGTTGTGCTGCGACTTCGTCACTAATTTCACCATTGTGATAAACGTTTTGTACATCATCACAATCTTCCAGAATCTCAATTAAACGAAGAAGTTTCGGCGCAGTCTCAAGATCAAGATCGACTGTTGTAGATGGAATCATTGTTACTTCAGCTTCCTGAACTTTGAAACCGGCTTTTTCGATACCATCACGCACATTTCCTAAATCTTCCCACGCCGTATAAATTTCAAATGAACCGTCGTCTTGTGATTGAATATCATCGGCTCCGGCTTCAATTGCGGCTTCCGTCAAAGCATCTTCATCGGCTTCAGCAATTAAAATCAAGCCTTTTTTGCTGAACAAATATCCGACTGAACCTTCTGTTCCTAAGTTCCCCCCACATTTGGTAAAACTAGGACGAACTTGCGAAATCGTACGGTTGGCATTATCGCTTAAACATTCCACCATCACTGCCGTGCCACCCGGTCCGTAACCTTCATAAATTTTGGTTTCCATATTGGTGTCATCACCACCGCCCACGCCACGATCAATCGCACGATTAATCGTATCACGTGTCATATTATTGCTTAATGCTTTATCCACCGCAGCACGTAAACGCGGGTTTGCACTGACATCACCACCACCTAATTTCGCAGCGGTCACTAATTCACGAATTAATTTTGTAAAAATTTTACCGCGTTGCGCATCCTGTGCCGCTTTACGGTGCTTAATATTTGCCCATTTACTATGGCCTGCCATATTGTTTTCCTTCTTAAAATTATTTTGTTAAAAGGGATAATTTTTTCGTTTTTACGAATTTATCGTTTAATAAATATTTTCTGATTGCTTCGGCATTATTAGGGGATTTTGTCATTCTGACGGCTTGCTCTGCCGAAACCCATTGATACGCCAAATGCTCCGATAATTGGGGAACAAATTCCCTTTCCACCGCCAATAAAAACCAATGCTCTTGGCAGTGGGTAACATTCGGTGCGTATTTATAGCGGAAATGCGGAAAAATTTCAAATTCTACACTTTCGTTACAATCAAAAAGTGCGGTGGAATTTTCCGTTATTTTTAACCGCACTTCTTCCCATAATTCACGAATTACCGCTTGTCGTGGTGTTTCATTTTCTTCCAAAGAACCGGTTACGGATTGCCAAAAATCGGGATCATCTTGACGTTGGAGCATTAATACTTGATCATGATTTTTAACATAAATTACCACCAACACAGAATGAGGATTTTTATATTTTTGTTCCGCCATCACTTAATACTGACGCACTGCCGGTGGCACATAATTTTCAATAAATTGTTCAATTTCAGCTAAGTTCGCTGAAAATAAGATCTTTTCCCGATCAGATTGAGTTAAAAAACCATTTTGTACCATCAGATCATACATTTCTTTTAATGGCTCATAATAACCATCCTGATTGAATAAAATACAAGGATTATCATTCTGTCCAATTCTCGCCCAAGAAATGACCTCACTAATTTCTTCCAAAGTGCCAGGACCTCCCGGTAAAGCAATATAGGCATTACCTTTTTCTATCATTAATTTTTTACGCTCCATCATTGATTGTACAACAAAGATCTCGCTTAATCCTGTATGCACCAATTCTCTTTTCTGTAAAAATTCAGGAATAATGCCTATCACTTTGCCACCAGATTGTAGTACTGTGTCCGCAACGACGCCCATTAAACCGGCTTTCCCACCACCATACACCAAAGTATCGTTTCGTTTTGCAATCCACGTGCCTAATTCCACTGCAGACTTATAAAAACTCTCTTGAGTACCTAAAGCCGCTCCACAATAAACGGTAATATTCATTTTTCATCCTTAAATCTATTTAGTATTTTTTGTTGACTTGCCTGTAAAATATCTGTCAAATTTAATTCATATTTATCGGCTAAGATCAATAAATTATTCAATACATCTCCCAACTCTTCTTCAATGTGTTGTAATTTCTGTACTTGAGATTGTGCACTCTCATCGGGACGATCCCGCCCAATTTCATAAGCTCGCACCGCCTGAGCTAATTCTCCTACTTCTTCAGTTAAAAAATTCAAGCGGATAAAAGGGTTATAGCCATACCATTGGCGAAGCTTATAATATTCCACCAGCCAGTGTTGATATTGTTGTAAATTCATCTCTTATTCCCTTACAAATTTTTACGAAAAAATCACTTCTTGCCGCTTTCTATTTTAATCAAACACTACATACTACTTTTCTTTTTCAAAATGTGTATCACCTAAAACATGTTGAGTAATAAAACCACCAATCAACCCTAAAATAAAATGAATTTTAGGATATTCTCCTAGCAGTATATGACAGATCACCATAACGATTGCATAGCCTAGCAAGAACGTGATAAAAGATTTTCCAAACGAGTGTTTATATTTTATCGCTTGTTGGCAGTGGGGACACTGCTTGATCCATTGAATGGGTTTGATAAGCGGTATTCTGATCAAGTAATGGCAATGCGGGCAGGCTAAACTACAATTTTTTATAAGCATCATCGTCTCCTTTTCAATTTCTCACCATTCTTAGTCTAAGAGAAAAGCCCTCTACATCAGCTGATTTAGAGGGCTTTGAATTTATTCCGATTTGGCGGTCACTCTAATTGCCAGTTCGGTTAATGCCTGTGGATTTGCAAAACTCGGCGCTTCCGTCATTAAACAGGCTGCTGCGGTAGTTTTCGGGAAAGCGATAACATCACGGATATTTTCTGTGCCGGTGAGAAGCATCGTTAAACGATCTAAACCAAAAGCAAGACCGGCATGTGGTGGCGTACCGAATTTTAAGGCATCAAGTAGGAAACC
Organism: Rodentibacter mrazii; assembly: GCF_001998825.1. Classification (GTDB taxonomy): domain Bacteria; phylum Pseudomonadota; class Gammaproteobacteria; order Enterobacterales; family Pasteurellaceae; genus Rodentibacter; species Rodentibacter mrazii. The sequence continues at coordinate 18,507 of NZ_MLHG01000104.1, read as the reverse complement.
GAATTTTTCCTGCTGCTCCTGTTCATTGATACCAAGAATACGGAACACAGTTTGTTGCATTTTCGGATCGAAAATACGCACTGAACCACCACCTACTTCATAGCCGTTAATCACCATATCATAGGCGTTCGCCACAGCGTTGGTTGGGTTAGCCTCTAATTCTTCCGGTGTAAAATCACGCGGTGAGGTAAACGGATGATGCATTGCGGCAAGATTCCCCTCTTCATCACGTTCAAACATTGGGAAATCAACCACCCAAAGCGGTTGCCATTCGTCTAAGCGGGTTAAACCGAGATCACGACCTAATTTCAAACGTAATGCGCCCATAGCATCAGTGGTTACATTCCATTTATCTGCACCGAAAAACAGAATATCACCGGTTTGAGCCCCCACTTTGGTAAACAAAGCTTTTAACACATCTTCACTTAAGAATTTAGCGATTGGACTTTGTACCCCTTCAAGACCGGCATTCACATCATTGACTTTCAACCATGCCAAGCCTTTTGCACCATAAATACCAACAAATTGAGTGTATTCATCAATTTGCTTACGAGTAATTTCATTACCGTTAGGCACACGAATGACGGCAACACGACCATTCGGATCATTTGCCGGTCCTTGGAAAACTTTGAAATCCACATCTTTAACAATATCAGCCACATCCACCAATTCTAATGGATTACGCAAATCAGGCTTATCGGAACCAAATCGACTCATCGCCTCGTGCCATGTCATGATCGGGAATTTACCAAGATCTACATCAAGAATATGTTTCCATAGGCCGTGGATCATATTCTCCATAATTTCACGTACTTCAGGGGCAGTTAAAAAAGACGTTTCTACATCGATTTGGGTAAATTCGGGCTGACGATCTGCACGTAAATCTTCATCACGGAAACATTTCACAATTTGATAATAACGATCAAAACCTGACATCATCAGCAATTGTTTGAATAATTGTGGTGATTGCGGTAACGCATAGAATTTTCCTTTATGCACGCGACTTGGAACAAGATAATCACGCGCACCTTCCGGTGTAGCTTTGGTGAGCATTGGCGTTTCAATATCCAAGAAACCATTATCGTCCATAAAACGACGTACAAAACTGGCAATTTTTGCACGGGTTTTCAAACGTTGTGCCATTTCCGGTCGGCGTAAATCCAAATAGCGGAATTTTAAACGTTGTTCTTCCGTATTATTTTGATTGAAATCTAACGGCAATACATCGGATACATTATAAATTTTGAGTTCTTTAGCAAGTACTTCCACTTCCCCCGTTGCCATATTTTTATTAATTTGATTATCCGGACGTGGAATCACTTCCCCTTTGATTTGAATACAAAACTCATTACGCAACGCACTTGCGGCAGTAAGAGCATTTTGGAACTTTGGATCAAAATATACTTGTACGATTCCTTCGCGATCCCGCATATCAATAAAAATCAGCCCGCCTAAATCACGACGGCGATGAACCCAACCGCTTAATGTCACTTCTTGTCCAACATGGCTACGGTTCAAAGCACCGCAATAGTGTGTACGCATCATTTTTATATTCCTTTTTTATATTCTGAAATTAACTGGTTGATTATACGGAAATTGGTACCGCTTTTAAATTGGAAACAGAAATTTATTTGCGCCCGACAAAACTTTCTCTAAAATAACCGCACTTTTAACTCTCCCTCCAAATTATATGCAAAAAGATACCCTTTTCTCCGCACCTATTGAAAAACTGGGCGATTTTACTTTTGACGAAAGCGTTGCCGAAGTCTTCCCTGATATGATCCAACGTTCTGTTCCCGGCTATTCCAATATCATTACAGCTATCGGTATGCTTGCCGAACGCTTTGTGACGGCAAACAGCCTTGTCTATGATTTAGGTTGTTCTCGAGGCGCAGCGACGCTTTCCATACGTCGCAATATCCATCAACCCAATGTAAAAATTATTGGTATTGATAATTCCCAACCGATGGTTGAACGTTGTCGTCAGCATATTGCCGCCTATCACAGTGAGATTCCCGTAGAAATTTTATGCGATGATATTCGACATATCGAAATCAAAAATGCGTCCATGGTGATTCTAAATTTCACCTTGCAATTTTTACCACCGGAAGATCGTATCGCATTGCTCACAAAAATTTACCAAGGTTTAAATACAAACGGAGTATTGGTGCTTTCAGAAAAATTCCGCTTTGAAAACGAAAAGGTGGATAATTTACTGATTGATCTCCATCATCAATTCAAACGAGCCAACGGTTATAGCGAACTTGAAGTCAGCCAAAAACGCACGGCACTGGAAAACGTGATGCGAACAGACAGCATTGAAACTCACAAAGTGCGGTTAAAAAATATCGGATTTTCTCAGGTAGAATTATGGTTTCAATGTTTTAATTTTGGTTCAATGGTCGCTGTGAAATAGTGAAATAAAAGAGCGCTCATCAAATAAGTGTTAAATTGAGCGCTCTTTATAGAAAAACTAAGAATTAGTTCAATGCATTGGATTTATAAAATAGGGTGAATGCGATGAATATGAAACCCAAGAAACAAGAGACGATTAATGCGTAGAAACCACCGTCCCAACCAAATAAGTCCACTAATTTACCCATCACATAACCTGCACTCGCCGATCCCAATAAATAACCGAATAGCCCGGTTAAACCCGTTGCAGTACCTGTCGCGATACGTGGCACAAGATCAGCAGCCTGTAACCCTATCATCATTACCGGTCCATAAATTAAGAAACCAATTGCAACAAGACAAATGTTATCGACTAACGGATTACCCTCCGGATTTTTCCAGTAAACAATAATGGCGATTAATACACCTGTTAGAAATAATAACATTGGTGGTGCTCTATGTCCTTTGAAGACTTTATCACTCAAATAACCACTGGCTAACATACCGAAAATCCCTGCATATTCATATAAGAAATATGCCCAACTCTGTTTATCTACAGAAAAATGTTTCACTTCTTTTAAGTATGTTGGAGCCCAGTCAATAATGCCGTAACGAATGAAATACACAAAAACGTTCGCAATAGCGATTGACCATAAGAATTTGTTATTAATAATATATTTTTTGAAAATATCTTTAGAAGAAAGCGTATGTGCAGACTCAACATGCTGCACGATTTTTTCCCCTTTCCATTCATCAACCGGCGGTAAGCCCTGAGATTCCGGTGTATCATGCATAAGCCCAAACATAATGAAAGCTAGCACGATGGCAATTAATGCCGGCAAGTAAAATAGTGATTGCCATGTGCCAAAAATCGCTAAACCAAGAATCGCTAATGGACCAATTAAACCACCACCTAAATTATGGGATATATTCCACCAACTCCACCAAACACCACGTTCGGACACTGAGAACCAGTTAGTCATCGTTTTTGCACCCGGCGGATACCCCATACCTTGGAACCAACCATTCAAAGCAGCTAAAATGATCATTAACGGAATAGAAGCCAGCACTCCGGGAACTAAGCCAAAAATCAGACTCACTACCGCAGAACCAAGCAAACCAATGGTGATAAAATATTTTGGATTACTGCGATCAGACACGTTCCCCATAATGAACTTACTAAAACCGTAAGCGAGAGACAAAGCAACACCTACTGTGCCTAAATCAGCTTTAGTAAAACCATATTCATCAATTAAATAAGGAATAGCGAGAGAAAAGTTTTTACGGATAAGATAATATGCAGCATAACCAATGAACACACCGGCAAAAACTTGCCAACGTAATTTTTTATACTCAGAATCAACTCTAGAATTATCAATCCGTGGAGACGGTGGAGACGCCTTTAAAAAAGAGAACATACAAACCCCTTATGGTATTTAAACACACTGATTGAAACAACAGACTGTGTTTTGCTAGTGATACATTCAAAACGAATGTCAATGTAAAAGGAAAGGAGTCTAACATTTATATTGTTTACCAATGTTGTTTTAAATCAAAAAATGTCACTTTTATCCTACTAATTTCAAAAATATAATCCTTTAATCGCTTTTACTGATTTATTCCACGATTTATGGCATAATCCCCTCACTGTTTCCCTGTTCAAAAAGGATTAACCCTATGCGAATTTTACATACCATGTTACGAGTAGGTGATTTAGATCGCTCAATTAAGTTTTATCAAAATGTATTAGGAATGCGTCTATTGCGAACTAGTGAAAATCCCGAATATAAATATTCTCTCGCATTTTTAGGTTATGATGATGAGGATAAATCCTCGGTCATTGAGCTGACATATAACTGGGGTGTTACAGAATATGAGCTTGGTACGGCATACGGACATATTGCAATTGGTGTAAATGACATTTATTCGACTTGCGAATCCGTGCGTTCAAATGGAGGTAAAGTTACCCGTGAACCCGGACCGGTTAAGGGCGGTAGCACAGTAATTGCCTTCGTGGAAGATCCTGATGGTTACAAAATCGAATTTATTGAAAATAAAAACGCAAAAGCCGGACTAGGTAATTAAAAAGTGCGGTCATTTTCTACAATATTTTAATAACGTAGGTTCACCTGCGTTATTTTATTTTTAAGGATAAATAATGTCCGATTCTCAAGAAATTCCTCATCACAATCAATTAAAAAATCGTTTCCGAGGTTATTTTCCTGTCATCATTGATGTGGAAACTGCCGGTTTTGACGCAAAAAAAGATGCCTTATTAGAATTAGCCGCGGTTACGTTAAAAATGGACGAAAACGGGTATTTACACCCTGATCAAAAATGCCATTTTCATATCGAACCGTTTGAAGGAGCAAATATCAATCCGGAATCATTAAAATTTAACGGTATAGATATTCATAATCCCTTACGTGGCGCAGTATCAGAGTTAGAAGCAATAACCGGATTGTTCCAAATGGTTCGCCGAGGGCAAAAGGAAGCTGACTGCCAACGTTCCATCATCGTAGCTCATAATGCAACCTTTGATCAGAGTTTCGTTATGGCGGCGGCAGAGCGCACCGGCATCAAACGTAATCCTTTCCACCCTTTTGGTATATTTGATACTGCAAGCCTAGCGGGATTAATGTTTGGACAAACAGTGTTAGTAAAAGCCTGTCAGGCGGCAAATATTCCTTTTGATGGGAAACAAGCTCACTCAGCCCTCTATGACACGGAGCGTACCGCAGAGTTATTTTGCTATATGGTAAATCATTTGAAAAATTTAGGGGGCTTTCCGCATATCCCCACATCATGAAAAAACGGAAGAAAAAATAACCGCACTTAATTTTTTTTTAAATTAAGTTGCAATTCTTGCTATTTTACAGTAGCTTAGAGAGCAATTCTTATTTGGAGATAAAAAATGAACATAGTCCGTCGCCATCATCGCCACCATTTGACTGAATAATCTTTCAGGTTTTTGGTGTGCTTGGAAGATTTCTTCCGAGCAGACAGGATAATAAAAATCTTACCCCTCGGAAGGCAACTTTCGGGGGGTTATTTTATGATTAGAGGAGTACCGACCATCAATATTACATATTCAATAAAATTAAATAACTCAATTTACACATTTATTCATAAGGAAAAACACAATGTTATCAAACCCAGTTGTTATCTCAATTATCGTTTTGCTGACACTCAGCTTACTACGTATTAATGTTATTATAGCACTCGTCATTGCCGCACTCACTGCCGGTTTATGTGGCGGTCTTGGTTTAACGAAAACCATTGAAAGCTTTACCGGCGGGCTGGGCGGTGGTGCTGAAGTTGCCATGAACTATGCGATGCTCGGTGCTTTCGCTATCGCGATTTCCAAATCCGGTATTACGGATTTAATCGCCTATAAAATCATCACAAAAATAAACAAAACTCCGACAAGTAACAATCTTACATGGTTTAAATATTTAATTTTCGGCATTTTGGTATTATTTTCTATTTCGTCCCAAAACCTGCTCCCCGTGCACATTGCCTTTATCCCCATTGTCGTACCGCCATTACTTTCAATTTTTAATCGTTTAAACATCGACCGCCGTGCTGTTGCTTGTGTACTCACATTCGGTTTAACTGCAACTTATATGCTACTCCCTGTCGGTTTCGGTAAGATTTTTATCGAAAGTATTTTGGTAAAAAATATCAATCAGGCAGGAGCAAACCTTGGTTTACAAACAGATGTCGCTCAAGTTTCCCTTGCAATGTTGCTACCGGTCATCGGCATGATATTAGGTTTATTAACCGCCGTATTTATCACTTATCGCAAACCACGCCAATATAATGTTCTTGTTGAAGAGCCCACAACTAAAGAAATTGAAGCGCATATTGCCAATATTCGACCAAAACAAATTACAGCAAGCCTTATTGCTATTTTTGCCACCTTTGCAACACAACTGGTTACCAGTTCAACGATTATCGGCGGTTTAGTCGGTTTAACGATCTTTGCCCTATTCGGTATTTTCAAACTCAAAGAAAGTAATAATATTTTCCAACAAGGCTTGCGTTTAATGGCAATGATCGGCTTTGTAATGATTGCCGCCTCTGGTTTTGCAAATGTAATTAACGCCACCACCGGCGTAACGGATTTAGTGCAAAATCTTAGCAATGGTGCAATTCAAAGCAAAGGATTAGCCGCATTCTTGATGTTGATTGTCGGCTTATTAATCACAATGGGAATCGGCTCTTCTTTCTCTACTGTACCGATTATTACCTCAATTTACGTGCCACTGTGCCTCTCCTTTGGTTTCTCACCATTAGCAACTGTGTCAATTGTAGGCGTTGCTGCGGCACTTGGTGATGCAGGCTCCCCCGCTTCCGATTCAACCTTAGGACCGACCTCAGGATTGAATATAGATGGAAAACACGATCACATTTGGGATTCCGTTGTGCCGACATTCATTCACTACAACATTCCATTATTAGTGTTTGGCTGGATTGCAGCAATGTATCTTTAACGATTATAATCCCCCAACAGGGGGATTTTTTATGCTCATTCAACAACTCATTGAAAAGCTGGAACAAAAGGTTCAGCAGCTTTATCAAATTCACTCGACCCAACTTGAAGAAAAAATTTTCACAAAATTTGACCGCACTTTATTCAGTGAAAATGGGCAAACTCTGTCATTTTATTTTGCTGAAATTAATCAAACACTGATACGAATGAAATCCCTTGATTCTAATGATGTAAATCATTACAACTTTATTGCAGAACATCTGTTCAAACAATGTAATGCGCTGTCTGAAACGCTCAATCGGAAAAATATGACGTTTACTCAACAGAAACGACAACAAAATCCGACCATAAAAAAAACACAGCATAGTATTCATAAATTACCCCCACGTGAACGTTTAGAGAAATATTACGAAGCACTTGAGCAACTGAATAATTTGTATCAACAACATAGAGATTTCGCCCTCACGCAAAATGATCCCATTGAGAAAAAAAGAATGGCAGAATTAGCCAATAGTTATAAACATCGTCGTCGGAAATGCCAAGAAGCAATCGATTTATTAGAAGAGTATTTAACCTTTAAAGAAGAACAAAAAAGCAGTAATACAACAGATAAATAGAAAACAAAAATCCCTTAATCAATAGATTAAGGGATTTTTAAAATTTGATGGCGGAGGAAGTGAGATTCGAACTCACGGAGGGCGTAAACCCTCGCCGGTTTTCAAGACCGGTGCCTTCAACCACTCGACCATTCCTCCGTGATTTAAGCGGGGTGAATAATACGTTTTTTCCCCAATTCCGTCAAGAATAAAAAGATATCTTTTTCTTGAGTGATTAATTTTAGCTCAATCTAAAGGCAAAAGAATTGGTACTTTTCGTACCAATTTTATTTTTACTTATTCCGATTTTGCATGTGTGGGTTCGGAATACACGTGGCTAATCGCACTATGATGCCCCGCAGCTCCTTTTCCGTAGAAGTAATAACGCGATTCCATCCATTCTACAATTGGAAAAGATTCTGCTATTTCTTCACTGGCTTTTGCAAGGGTCATTTCTGCTTTAGTGTGAGTCACTGAAGAGACCGTGCCTAAACGACCTGAAAACTCGTAAGTGCGGTCAAATTTAGCTAAATTTTCAACTTCAGTAGTCTCATTTGAAACCACTTCATTTTGCATTTTTTCCGCATTAAGACGATCTAATGATTCCTGTACTTTTTTCTGTACCGATTCATTTGCCGGTTGTGTAATGAAATCCAAAGCAGGTTTTACTTCTACTGAAGTATTTTCAACCACAATACCGGTAGCCGGCGTGATAAATCCTTTTTTTGTTTTTTCTTTTTCAAGCAGCTCATCCACAGATAAGAAGTTATTTTCTTTTACTGTATTCAATGCCGAATAATCGACCCACACTTTTCCACTTGCCAACTCAGGAGAAAAAACAGCGAAAGACAGAGGCATTGGTGATTTAGGCTCTTGACGGCGGCGACGCTGATTATTTGATACACGCAAGTGGCGTGGCGTACGACGCTGACGATCCTGACGATTTTGCTTTTCTTCAACCCCTACGACGGCTTGGGTCATTTCAGCCACTGTCGGCTCCAGCGTTTCCTCAACAATCTCAACGTTTGTTGCTACCGGTGCACGAGGTACATTAGCATTAACCGCATTATCATCAATACGCACACGTTTCTGTAATTCGCGACGTTGACGGCGTTGTTGCACCGGCTGTTCTACTTTGTCACTCTTATTATCGGAAACAGGCGTAGAATTGACCGCACTTTCAGCCGGATTTTCATTTGCCACGGAATGACGACGTAAACGGCGTTGATTACGCTCACGCGTAGAAGCTGCACCCTGCTCCGTTTTTTCCGCTGCATTATTCTCTGATTTTGAGCGATGCGCTACATTACGGCGTTCTTGAGTGCGTCGCTGATGACGATTGCTATTACGATTATGTTTTGGTTTTTCTTCAACCACCGGTGCCGGACTGAATAATGCTTTAATTTTGGCAATAATTTTTGCCAACAGCGACAACTCATTCGATTTACGTTCCATCGGCGTTGGTGCGGCTTCAGAGATAGAAAGTGAAAGTGCTGCACTTTCTACTGCCGGTTGCTCAGAAACAAGCACCGTTTCAGTATTTCGTGAAACCGATAATTCATCAGCAACCTCTTCCTGCACACTATAGACTTTGGCTAAATTGTAGCTTAGCTCATTAAGCTCCTCACCATCACGCATACGGAATACACTAAAATTAGGTGTTTCCATCGCTTCATTCGGCACGACAATCACATCAACATCATGGCGTTTTTCAATACTACTGATCGCTTTACGTTTTTCATTTAATAGGTAAGAAGCAATTTGCACCGGCACAATGGTATGTACCTGCTTGGTATTTTCTTTTAATGCCTCTTCTTCAATCAAACGTAAAATTGATAAAGAAAGCGATTCATTATCACGTACTTTACCGGTTCCTTGGCAACGCGGGCAAATATGATGGGAAGATTCACCGAGAGACGGACTTAAACGCTGACGAGACATTTCCAGCAAGCCGAAACGTGAAATACGGCTAATTTGAATACGCGCACGATCTTGGCGTACCGCATCACGAATGCGATTTTCCACTTCACGTTGATGACGGATTGGCGTCATATCGATAAAATCAATAACGACTAATCCCCCTAAGTCACGCAAACGTAATTGTCGTGCAATTTCATCAGCCGCTTCAAGATTTGTATTAAGGGCTGTTTCCTCAATATCGCCCCCACGGGTTGAGCGGGCAGAGTTAATATCAATCGCCGTTAAAGCTTCCGTCACATCAATAACGATTGAGCCGCCTGACGGTAAACGTACTTCACGTTGGAACGCTGATTCGATTTGAGATTCAATCTGATAATGGCTAAAGAGAGGAACTTCGCCTTGATATAATTTCACACGGTTCACAAAATCCGGACGAACCAGTTTGATGTGCTCTTTCGCTTTTTCAAAAATCTTCGGACTATCAATTAAAATTTCACCAATATCACGACGTAAATAATCACGGATGGCACGAACAATCACATCACTTTCTTGGTGAATTAAAAACGGAGCAGGGCGACTTTGGGAGGCCTGTTTGATTGCTTCCCAATGATGTAATAGAACTTTTAAATCCCATTGTAATTCTTCCGGTGATTTACCTACACCCGCAGTACGAACGATTAAGCCTACGCCTTCCGGCACATCAAGTGAGCTTAACGCTTCTTTTAATTCCGTGCGTTCATCGCCTTCAATACGACGAGAAATTCCACCCGCACGCGGATTGTTAGGCATAATCACCAAATAACTGCCGGCAAGGGAAACAAAAGTTGTCAAAGCTGCGCCTTTATTGCCACGTTCTTCTTTATTTACTTGAACAATGACCTCTTGCCCTTCGCTTAAAATATCACGAATATTCGGACGACCTTGGAACACATAATCTGCCGGAAAATATTCTCGTGCAATCTCCTTTAACGGTAAAAAACCGTGGCGTTCCGCACCATAATCCACAAAAGCCGCTTCAAGGCTTGGTTCTACACGGGTAATCTTCCCTTTGTAGATATTTGCTTTTTTTTGTTCATGTCCCGGACTTTCAATATCCAAGTCAAAAAGGCGTTGTCCATCAACAAGCGCCACACGCAACTCTTCTTTTTGAGTCGCATTGATTAACATTCTTTTCATTGTCAATTCTCTTTTTTTAAATTTTTAAAAGTACCTCAAAATAAACCGCACTTTGCTTCGTTATCGACCTCGTGTTTCTCGCGCCAGTCAATCTCACGATTGTATGTTGCTGGGTGCATTGATAACGTTATGAAACGATAAAAGGATTGTTTAATAAAATAACGCGATATTTCGCACGCGTTACAAGCCGCTTGTTTATCTCGAGAAAAAAATGTTGATTATCAATGTCTTATGCCAAATGCCGCATTGAGTTTCTACCAACCAAATGAGTCATTTTTTACGTCAAATTTTATGCGTAAAAAGACGCTCTATTATCCATATAAACCGATAAATTAGCAAGGTCATAATTACCTTAGATAAGGCTTTTATGATATGATTCGCGTCAATTTCCAAAAGGTGAAAAAATGACAAAAGAACAGAAAGAAAATATCATTAATTCCTCCGTGAAAATGCTCACAATTAGTGAAGATGAAGCGGCTCAGCGCATAGATAATTATTTGTTGGCAAAACTCAAAGGCGTACCCAAAAGTTTGATTTATCGCATTATTCGTAAAGGTGAAGTGCGGGTGAATAAAGGACGAATTAAGCCTGAGTATAAATTACAGACAGGCGATGTAGTACGCATACCACCGGTACGAACAGCAGAAAAAGATAGCACTCCGGTATCGAAAAATTTAAATAAAGTTGCGGATCTTGAACATAACATTCTGTTTGAGGATGAACATCTAATCATATTAAATAAACCCTCCGGAATTGCCGTTCACGGTGGCAGCGGATTAAATTTCGGCGTGATTGAAGCCCTACGCGCATTACGCCCTGAAGCCCGTTTTTTAGAATTAGTGCACCGTTTGGATCGGGATACCTCCGGTATTCTACTTATTGCTAAAAAACGTTCTGCGCTACGAAATCTGCACGAACAGCTTCGCTTAAAAACGGTACAAAAAGATTATTTAGCCCTCGTTCGAGGGCTATGGCAATCGCATGTTAAAGTGGTAAAAGCTCCATTGCTAAAAAATGAGCTTGCCGGCGGAGAACGTATCGTGCGTGTGAGTGAACAAGGTAAACCTTCCGAAACACGTTTTTCTATTGAGGAACGTTATTCTAACGCAACCTTAATAAAGGCGTCACCGATCACCGGACGAACCCATCAAATCCGCGTGCATACTCAGTATGCCGGTCATCCCATTGCATTAGATACTAAATACGGAGATAAGGATTTTGATGCACAAATACAAGTATTTGGCTTAAACCGCTTGTTTTTACACGCTTTTTCGATTCGCTTTGAACATCCCAAAACAGGCGAAACCTTACGCTTCAATGCACCGCTTGATGAAAAAATAAAAGCCGTATTGAAAAAGTTACGGGAAAGCAAATAGACAAATTTGGCATTTATTGTTATATTTGAGCTCGGAGACAACTCGTTTCTATCATGATTTCATAATAACGACAACACAAAGGATAGCAAAATGGCAAAAGGACAATCTTTACAAGATCCTTATTTAAATGCGCTACGTCGCGAGCGTATTCCCGTATCAATTTATTTGGTAAACGGGATTAAATTACAAGGGCAAATTGAATCATTCGATCAGTTTGTAATTTTGTTAAAAAACACCGTAAACCAAATGGTGTACAAGCATGCAATTTCTACTGTTGTACCGGCACGTTCTGTTTCTCATCACAATAATAATCACCATAATGTGCAGCCTGTAGAAGCTACGGAAGAAACCGGAACACAATCAGAATAATTGATTCAATGGATTGTAAAAAAACACTCAGTGCGGTTGAAAATTTACCTGAAATTTCAACCGCACTTTCTTTGTCCCAAGCTCATCAAGACTCGGTTTCTCAGTGTGATACCGCTATCGTTGTGCATGTTTTCTTTTCACAAAATAAAAATCTTGACGATCTCAAAGAATTTCTCCTGCTTGCTAAATCAGCCAATGTGAATACTTTGGAAGTAATAACAACCAGTCGTAGTACGCCCCAAGCTAAATATTTTGTGGGAGAAGGAAAAGCACAGGAAATTGCTGAAGCGGTAAAAATATATAATGCAGATGTGATATTGGTTAATCATCAACTTACGCCTGCCCAAACACGCAATTTAGAAAATTTATGTAACTGTCGTGTTGTCGATCGAACGGGCGTCATATTAGATATTTTTGCCCAACGGGCAAGATCTCATGAAGGGAAATTACAAGTAGAACTGGCACAATTAAAACATTTAGCAACGCGTTTGGTTCGCCGTAAAACCGGTTTAGATCAACAAAAAGGAGCGGTTGGGTTAAGAGGACCGGGGGAAACACAGCTAGAGACAGATCGCCGTCTCATCAAAGTGCGTATTGGTCAGTTACAAAATCGTTTAGCAAAAGTCGAAAAACAGCGTCATCAAAATCGTCAAACAAGACAAAAAGCAGATATTCCGACTATTTCCCTGGTGGGCTATACCAACGCAGGAAAATCGACCCTTTTTAATGCAATCACACAAGCTAGGGTCTATGCGGAGGATCAGCTCTTTGCCACACTCGATCCCACTTTACGCCGTTTACACATTCAAGATGTCGGCACAACCATTCTTGCCGATACGGTAGGTTTTGTACGCCAACTGCCGCATGATTTGGTTTCCGCATTCAAATCCACTTTACAAGAAACCGTCGAAGCCAATCTTTTATTACATATCATCAATGCAACTGATCCTCGAATGTCGGAAAATATAGAAGCGGTAGTTTCAGTATTGGAAGAAATTAAAGCGGATAACGTTCCCGCCTTGTTGGTTTATAATAAAATTGATTTACTAAATGGCGTGTCACCCCATATTGAATATGATGATGAAAATAATCCCATTGCGGTTTATCTTTCAGCCCATAACGGGGAAGGCATTGAATTATTGCTTGAAGCCATTAAACTGCGGTTAAAAAACGAAGTACTTTCACTGACGCTCGTTCTTCAACCTCACGAGGGGAAACTCCGTCATACTCTTTATCAATTAGATGCAGTACGAAACGAGCAAATTACAGAGCAAGGCGAATTTATATTAAATATGCAGATCAATAAAGTGGAATGGCTAAAGTTGTGCAAACAATTTCCAACGTTAACTCAGATAAAAATTTAGCACGTACATTTTTATACAGCACAATATTATTTTCCAATCTCATATTGCTTTAGCTTATTTGCAATCGCAGTATGAGATACACCCAAGCGTTGCGCAAGTTTGCGGGTACTCGGATACTCTTTGTAAAAAGCCCGCAAAACCTTAGCCTCATATTGACCAATAATTTCCTCTAATGTTTGGTTTTCAAATTCATCGATGGAAATGACCGCACTTTTCGGTAAGGTGAGATTTAAATTTTCAACACGCAACTGATTATCCTTTGATAAAGAACAGGCGCGATACAGGGTATTATAAAGTTCCCGAACATTTCCTTGCCAATCATGTTGTTGCAAATAAGTAAGAAAATCCTGATCGAAAACGGGTGATTTTATATTCAACTCATCACTAATTTCTTGTAAAAAGCCTTCAACCAAGGGTTGAATATCCGCTATACGCTCTCGTAATGACGGTATATTGAGAGTTAATACATTCAAACGGTGAAATAAATCTGCCCGTACCTTTCCCTCCTCAACTAAGCTATTGAGAGGAACTTGAGAGGTACAGATAACACGCACATTAGCATAGTGCTCCTTTTCTTCCCCTACACGGCGAAATGAGCCGTCCGTTAAAAAACGCAATAATTTGGCTTGAAGATTGAGCGATAACTCCGCAATTCCATCTAGCAGTACCGTACCTTCATTAGCATATTCAAAAAAACCGATTGTCTCACTGTTTCCCACTTTTCGCCCAAACATTTCACTTTCCGCATCTTCATCAGGCAAGCCTGCACAATTCACCGCAATAAATTTTTTATCTCGGCGCAAACTTTGATAATGGCAGGCTTTTGCCAATAAATCTTTTCCCGTACCGGTTTCCCCTTGAATCAATAACGGCACATCAAACATGGCAAAACGTTGGGCATTTTCTACCGCACTTTTCATGGTTTCACTTTGTGTGATGAAACAAGCGAAGGGATGCTGAGGATCAAATTTAAGCGTCATTTTGAACAATCCGAATAGATGGAAATTGAACTAATAATATGTTGTTTACATAAACCTGTAAAGATTATTTTACAGACAAATAAAACCCCTCGGAAGGGGTTTTATTTAATTTATTTCTGTACAGCATTATTCAATTCTTTTGAAATTATCTCCATTGATTCCAAACCGCCAAAGGCAAGATACCAATTCGCCGCATCCAAATAGACAATATTTCCTTCTTTGTAGGCTTTGGTTTGTTTGATGATCTCGTTATCCAGCACCTTCTGCGCATTCTTGACTTTTTCTGTAATTGCTGCCGTGCGATCTACCACCAATAAGAAATCCGGATTTTTCTCTAAAATATACTCAAATCCCACGCTTTGCCCGTGAGTCGAAGATTTAATATTTGGATCAATAGGTTGGAAGTCATATTTTTGATATACCATCCCATAACGTGAGCCGTCTCCAAACGCACTAATTTTGCTTTCGTTCACAAGTACTAATAACGCTGTTTTATGTTGTACATTTTTTGCCACTTGACTTACTGTGTTATCCAAGGCAGATAATTTCTCTTTCGCAACTTTTTCTTTATCAAAAATCTGAGCAAGTGCGGTCACATTTTGCTGAAAACTGTCATAGTAATTTTTGTAATCGTTGTCGATGAAGAAAACCGGTGCAATTTCTTTGAATTTATCCAGCATTCTTTCCTGACGTTTTGAGGCAATAATAAGATCCGGCGCAATTTCATTAATCTGTTCCAAAGACTGCTCTTTTAAATCGCCCACATTTTTAAATTTCTTATCGGCAAATTCTGAAAGATAACTTGGGATTTTACCACTTTGTGGAAAACCCACGATTTTATCCGTTGCCCCTAAAGCCCTAATTGTATCTGCCGCACCAAAATCAAGCACCACGACTTTTTGTGGGTTTTGTGGCACGGTTTGCTTTCCGGCAAAATTTTCAACAATAATATCGGCAGCATGAGCGCGACCAATTAACGTGAGAAAAGAGAAAGCTAAAGTAAAACATGTTTTTTTCATTGAAAACTCCTAAAGTTAAAATCGGGGCATGCCCTAGTCGTATCTAAAATAAACGGCAATTTTATGTTGATTGATTTCTTGAATTGGAATAACCATATTATAAATCTCTTGTAAAACGGCAGATTGCATAATATGGTTTACATCGCCTTGTTGCACCAAACGTCCATTTTTCATTGCAATAATGTAATCCGAATAAAAAGAAGCAAAGTTAATATCGTGGATCACAATTACCACGGTTTTGTTTAATTCATTCGCTAATTTACGCAACACTTGCATAATCTGTACCGAATGTTTCATATCAAGGTTATTGAGCGGTTCATCAAGCAAAATACAGTCCGTATCTTGCGCCAAGATCATCGCAATATAAGCACGTTGACGCTGCCCCCCGCTTAGGCTGTCAATATATTGGTGGCGAATCGTCTCTAAATCCATATAAGCTATCGCATTGTCGATAAAAGTGCGGTCGGTTTCCGTCAAATTTCCTTTGGAATAAGGAAAACGACCAAAAGCGACTAATTCCTCAATAGTCAAACGTAAATTAATATTATTGGTTTGTTTCAAAATAGCGAGCTGTTTGGCAATCTCACTACTCTTTTTACTATTCAGCAATTCATTATTTAAATACACCTCACCAGTATCGGCAGAAAGCAAACGGCTAATAATCGATAACACCGTACTTTTTCCCGCACCATTTGGGCCAATGAAAGAAGTAATTTTCCCCTTTGGAATAACTAATGAAACATTATCCACCACTTTTTTACCATTGTAACTTTTGCTGATATTTCTAATTTCGATTGTCATCTTGCGCTATGCCCTATTGACGATTCGTTGTTAATAAAAGGTAAATAAAATAAACACCGCCCACAAAATTAATGATGATGCTCAATGTGGTACGGAAGGTAAAAATTTGCGTCACTAAAAATTGCCCCAACACAAGAGTTACCACCGAACTTAACATCACAGCAGGAATTAAGATTTTATGGCGATAATCATGGATAAATTCAAAGGTAATATTCATTACCAACAAACCAAGAAAAGTCAGCGGCCCGACCAACGCAGTGGAAACCGAAATCAAAACTGCCACTAAAATCAATAATGTTTTTGTAATCCGATGATAATCCACCCCTAAATTAATCGCATTTTCACGCCCTAGAGCCAAAACATCAAAATAATGCCAATAACGTAAACTATACAAGGTAGTGATAATTAAAATAACCAATGCAATCCACAAAATATTTGTATTAATTCGATTAAAGCTCGCAAAGCCAATATCTTGTGCAATTTGAAATTCATTTGGATCAATTAGCACTTCCATAAATGTGGTCAAACTGCCGAAAAAAGTACCAAATACAATGCCAACAAGTAGTAAAAAGAAGAGATTTTGAGACTCTTTTCTAAATAAAAAATGATAAAGCAAAAGGGAAAAAAGTATCATGGCACCGCTACAAATGATAAATAAAGCGATGGAATTCATTGATAATAATGTGCCGGAACCGAACAAGAAAATAATGCCGGTTTGGATCAACAAATATAACGAATCCAAACCTAAAATACTCGGGGTCAAAATACGGTTATTAACCACTGTTTGGAAAATCATCGTAGCGAGTGCTACGGCAACACCGGTAATCATAATTGCCAAAAGGGAAAGACTACGATTTTCCAAAGCGTACTGCCAACGGCTCGGCAAGGCATAACCTAAATAAAGTGCAATAGATATTAAAACTAAAATCGCAAGCGCAATGAGTTGATAGAAAGATTTCTTACGCATTTCGATACCGCTTTAACAATAGAAACAAGAAAATGCCGCTACCAAATACCCCTACTATAGTATTAATCGAAATTTCATAAGGATAAATGACCGCTCTTCCCAAAATATCACAGAACAAAACAAAAACCGCCCCCAACAATGCTGTATGTGAAAGCACTTTTTTCAAATTATCACCTAAATAAAGGGTGACAATATTCGGAATAATCAAGCCTAGAAACGGGATAATCCCAACAGAAACAATAATAATAGACGACACCACTGCTATGATTAACAATCCGATATAAAGCACTTGGTTATAGTTCAAGCCTAAATTTATCGCAAAATCTTTTCCCATTCCCACAATGGCAAAACGATGTGCAAACAAATATGCCACCGCCAACATTGGGATACTAAAATAAAGCAGTTCATACCGCCCCGCCATCACCAATGAAAAATCGCCTTGTAACCAGCCCGAAAGGTTTTGCAATAAATCTTGCTGATAGGCAATAAATGCAGTTATTGAGCTAATAATATTACCGAACATCATTCCTACTAACGGCACAAAAATCATATCTTTAAATTTCAAGCGGGAAAGAATTGTCATAAATAACAATGTGCCCAAAAATGAAACGATCACAGCAACGGCGGTTTTCAGCAACATAGAAGCCGCTGGAAAAAACAGCATCGCAATTAAAATACCAAGGCGCGCACTATCCATTGTTCCTGCTGTAGTCGGCGAAACAAAGCGGTTTTGGCTTAATTGCTGTATAACCAAACCACAAATACTTAAAGCCGCCCCAGCAATTAAAATGCTCACCAAACGTGGGACACGGCTAATCAAAAGAATTTGCCAGTGATTTCCTTCAAAACGAAGCAATCCTTGCCAATTAACCGTGCTAACGCCTAGAAAAAGTGAAATACATGAAAGTACAACAAGGAGAAAAACAAGATAACGCCGTTTAACCATGAATAAAATGATAATAATTCTTAACTTTGAAAGGATAGCACATCAGAATAGGCGGATAAAGATAGAATTGATGAATAAAAAGGATTGGGGCTGACGTAGATTAG
>NZ_MLHG01000103.1 GCF_001998825.1 Rodentibacter mrazii | reverse complement strand
AAAGAGATAAAAAAATGACCGCAAATGCGGTCATTTCAAGCCATAAAACTATTTTAATTTCTCACCATTGAATTCTCCAGCTAAACTTTCCAAGAATGAGGAGATATCATCAATATCTTGTTGTTTCGGCTGTTGAACATTACTTTGATATTTTAGCATCACTCGAACGGCTTCTTTAAGATCGCTTGCCGCGGCATCATGGAAATAAGGGGCGGTTAGAGCAATATTACGGAGTGTCGGTACTTTAAAACGATGCATATCGTAAGGATCTTTTGTTTGAGCAAAACGACCTTCGTCAGCCTCTGTTAAAGGAGTACCACGATCTTTAAAATAGTCTCCATAAAGCCCCATATATTCATAGGATTGTCCGCCTAGAGAAACACCGGTATGACAGGTGTCGCATTTGTTTTGTTTGAATAATTCATAGCCACGAAGTTGTTGTGCATTTAATGCTGTTTGACCGCCTTTCAAGTAACGGTCGAAATCACTATTTGGCGTAATTAATGTTTTTTCATATTCTCCGATAGCGTGAGTAAGGGTTTCTTTTGTAATTTTTGGGTATTCTTTCAAAAATTCTTTTTTGAAATCTTCATCCATTTCAAAGCGTGCGACGATCTCATCCCAAGAATTTGAGCCCATTTCAAGAGGATTAGTTGGAGGTCCTTTTGCTTGATCGGCTAAATCGGCAGCACGACCATCCCAGAATTGAACAAAGTTGAAAGCGGCATTAAACACTGTCGGTGCATTAATCGGTCCTTTTTTTCCGTCAATACCGGTTGAGGTTGCAAGACGATCTACGCCACCTTTATCTAACTGATGACAGGTGTGGCATTGAATACTTCCATCTCCGGATAAACGTCCATCAAAGAAAATACTATGACCAAGCGCTACTTTTTTGGCATCTGTTGGAATACTATCAGGAATTGGTTGAACGAGTCGATTTAGATCGGCATTAGGTGTTTCTTCCGGTAATAACATTTGACGCTTTTCACGAATCCAATTAAGTAAAAATGCCTTTTCCTGAGCATCAGGTTTAGAACCCCAGTGTAAATGAGTAAATTCAGGCAATGGCATTTCATCATTTTCAATTACACGCTGTAATTTTGCTAAATCAGCTTGTGATAATTTGCTTGGATCTTTTGCGCCTTCAAGTAACCGATCCATACGAAATGCACGAAGCCCGGCTGCAATATCATTTTGCATTTTATTGTTTATAACAGGTAATGCCGAATAAAACGGGAGTGTAGCATTGGGGCTATGGCAATATTGACATCCATTATTGAACAAGGTTTCTGCGACCTTTTGTTGGTCGTTAGAGTAGTGATTTTCCACTAATAATTTTGTGACCTGTCCTTTATCAAATTGATGAAGATAGCCCACAACACCTAAATAACCGATAATGCTCAACGCACCGATGCCAAGTACCCACTTTTTCATATAATCCTCCGGTAGAGATAAATAAATTCGACTAATTATCACTGATAAAGAGAAGAAGTTTTTTGATAAAAATCAAAAAATTTAATTTGCTAAAACTATAGATTTGATTGTTTGCAGTAAAGATATACTTAATTT
>NZ_MLHG01000102.1 GCF_001998825.1 Rodentibacter mrazii | reverse complement strand
CATGCCTAAGAATTGTTTATTTTTTATCCTTTTATTGTGGTCTCTCATTTCACAATTAAATTTTCTATTCGAACCGAGATAAATATTTTATTTTTGCCCTATCCAATGGGATGAATTTGGATACCTATGAATCTACTTTTTTATGATAAGGAAAGTTATGGCCGAGAAGACAGCACAGGCGGAACGATTTATTAAACTGCCGGAAGTGATGAATAAAACAGGCTTAGGGCGCTCCACAATCTATCGAAATATGAAAGCCGGTGAATTTCCTAAAAGTATTCAACTGAATAAACAAAATTCAGTTTGGCTTGAAAGTGAAGTGAATGCCTGGATGAAAGAACAAATTAACAAACGAAACCAACAGGAGACAAACCAATGACACTACAAAACCCGGAAAAGCAAGCGGAACTCGAAAAACTGATTGCAGAACTTAACGAAAATAATCAAGCCTTTTTAGCCGTTCAAGATAAGGCTTTAACAATTAAATCAAACATTGAACGCAATCAAAAAATGGTTGAGGCATTGGAACAGGAAAACCAAGAGGCACAAAAAGAAATTGATAGCCTTCAAGTTAGCGATACCGGAGAGATTAACTTTAAGGGTTTTGATGAAGTTTCCGAACGTATAAGTAAAAACACGTTGAAGATTAACGCGCTGAATAAAGTTATCACAAAATTTGATGCAAAATTAAAACTTCTATTAATCACAGAATATAAAGCATTTTCAGATAACTCTATCAGTATCAAAACAAAAGCCTTAGATTTAATTGCTCAAGAATTTATGGAAGAGTTTTTCAAAAGCGAACCTATGAAAAAAATCAATGAAATCTATTCAGTTCTATTTGAAAATAAAAGTAGTGTCCTATTTGGGAATTATATTAACTATGATCATAAAGAAACATTTTTAAATCTATTTGTTGGGAAAGTTAAATCTCATCTAGATGAAAAAATTGATATTAGTCATTTAAAAATTAATATGCCGGAGATTAAATTTAACATTCCCAACCCGGGCGGCGGCTCATGGCAAAAGCGTGAATATATACGCGAACTAGAAGAGCTGGCTAATCAGTAGTTAAAAATTGTGAATAGCGTAACGCCCCGTAGAAGATACGGGGCTTTTTTATACTGTTTTGAACGATTTGGGACGAATTGAGACTGTTCAGAATCCTTATGATGTGCTATCTTTGTACTATACAAAAACACAGTAAAAGGAACATTCTATCATGGGGTTACAATCGATTGAACAAGACCATATCATTCTATCTGATTTTATTAATAC
>NZ_MLHG01000101.1 GCF_001998825.1 Rodentibacter mrazii | reverse complement strand
GATTTTAACCGCACTTTTAAAGTGCGGTCGTTTTTTAGCAGGTTTTATTTCTTTGCACTCAACAACACCCTTGGGGCGGGGAATATTTGCATTCTTTTGCTATCAGCATTCGGGAAGAACAGAATATGCAGCAATCCCACCATTATTTAGGCGTGTATCCTTCCATCACATCCAAACAAAGTATTGATATTTTACACGCTATCCGTGCCTACTTAACGGAAGACGACCCGGCGTTTTTAAAACATATCAAGCGCCGTTTCAGCGTATGGCACTACATCGCGACTGTACCGTTTTGTAACGCTTTTGCTATTCCCGTCCCCTTCAAACGTGCCAAAGCCGATGCCGCCATTGAAAAAGCCTTGGCGGAATGGAATAAGAAAACCCCGAACCAAAAACAAAGCTGGTTTAACGAGATACGCGGTCATCAGAAAATCATCAATGAAAAGCACAAGAAGGAAGATTTAGATAATGTGGTGGAATAAAACAATTAAGATCAAGGCAAAAGTGCGGTAAGTTTTTAGTGTTTTAAAACTAGATTTTGAAATAGGATTATTTATTTCCCCCTTTTTCTATCCAATATCTTTAAATTTACTTATTTTGATGAAAATTTAATGTTAAAGAGCGTTTAATTTGATATAGTTAAACCTGTCTATCAAGGACAATAACTGTTTAATCTTTAAAGTCATTAGGAGAATTTTATGCCTACACCAGCATTTATTTCCATTGAAGGTAGCAATCAAGGGAAAATTACAGCAGGCGCATTTACCGAAGATTCTGTCGGTAATGTTTATGTTGAAGGTCATGAAGATGAAATCATGGCACAAGCAATTAGCCATATCGTAACTGTTCCAACCGATCCTCAGTCAGGTCAACCATCCGGTCAACGTGTTCACAAAGCATTTAAATTCACTTGTTCATTAAATAAAGCTGTGCCATTAATGTATAATGCTTTAGCTTCTGGTGAAATGTTACCTAAAGTTGAAGTAACTTGGTATCGTACTTCTATTGATGGTCGTCAAGAAGAATTCTTCTCTACTGTATTAGAAGATGCTGTAATCGTAGATATGAACTTAGTAATGCCAAATGCGCAAGACCCAAGTAATGCTCCATATACTCAGTTGTTAGAAGTAAGTATGAGCTATCGTAAAATTAACTGGGATCACACCATCGCTGGTACATCAGGTTCCGATGACTGGCGTAGACCACAAGTTTAATTTTATTAAGCAATTAAAAAAGCTAAATAGTTATCTATTTAGCTTTTTTGTTTTAAAAATTAAACGGGTTGCATTACTTCTCTCTTTAATAAGGATATAAAAAGGAGAAACTAATACCATTTCTCCCTTAACTAAGATTATTTACTCCTATAAATCGTTATCTTCAGGTAACTCTAATGGTTCCTCATAAATATCC
Organism: Rodentibacter mrazii; assembly: GCF_001998825.1. Lineage (GTDB taxonomy): Bacteria > Pseudomonadota > Gammaproteobacteria > Enterobacterales > Pasteurellaceae > Rodentibacter > Rodentibacter mrazii. Next base: position 4,798 of record NZ_MLHG01000101.1, on the reverse strand, counting down.
GTGGGTTCTAATAACCCTTTCGTTTCTTTTTCAGGATCAAGTAATTTAGATGGTAACCTAAAACCACTTAACATATTACCAAAGAAAGGATTTGTGCCGTTTTCAACAGTTAAACGATAATTAATAGCTCCACCATTTAATTTAAACGAGAGATCAACTGACTGTCCGTTAACTTTCTTCGATGCCATATCAAGCACTCTGAATAAAGACCAATCTCCAGTACGACGTAATGTAGATGAATCTCCCATTGAAGAAATCAAAGTTAGACTGGTTTCGACATCTTGACGTGTTGTATTTGGCCAAATCAATCGGCTCTCTGATGGCGCTTCGTGGCTATACTTCAGTAGCTGACCATCAATGTTAAATGTTGATGCGGTAAACTTTCCTGAAAGCCCCAATGGTTTCAAACTAAATGAAATACTTAGATTACCGGATGAATCAAAATAGTTCCTTTGAATATCTTGCAAGTCTTGAAGTGCGGTTAGAACTTCGGAAGAAACCACGCTTTCACCATTCACCACGGAAAGTTCTGCATTATCTTCTAAGAAGAATTTCAAATAATCATTATAAAAACGTTGTACACGTCCATTTGGTCCAAAGAACTCCCGGAAATCATCTAATGAGATACTTTGTGTTGCTTTGCGATTCAATGGATAACGGTTCGCAATTCTATTTTGATAGAAGCTGTAAACATTACGAGTCCATAATGTATTGATTTCACTCAATGCTGTTTTTAATTCTAATGACCATGCCTCATCAGCAACTCTATTTAACTGAATAGATAATGGTTCTGCCATTTCATTTGCCAAACGTCTTAAATCAATGGTTGGATTTGTGCGCTCCAAATTCAATTCAGCCATTATTGCTTTTAATGCTGTTTGTGATGGCTCTGGCGATTTTTGAATCGTTTGCATATAAAACTTAAGCTCAGACAATTTTTTGATTACATCATCAAAATGTGGTTGGCTATCTGTGGATGCTTTTAATTCATTTGTCAATGGTGAAAAATGTTGTGTAATCTGCAAAGATGCCATCTGATTTGCGGTTGCAACATTCGCATTTTCATTTGCTTTTTCGACATTAACATCTGACAAGCTTGGATAAATATCACTGTTTTTGTCCACTAAATTGACCATTTTTTGCAATGGTTTTTCGTTACCGGTCAATGCTTCTAATACATCTACCGCATGACGAAGATCCACAAAATGTATAATTTCAAGATTATTCAATGCATCTTGCCAGGTTTGAATATAATCTGCGATATAACGTTCACGAATTTCATCAGATAAATTTGCCAAATCTTCTTTAGAATAATGCATTGTTTGTTGTTTACCGAGAACCCAAGCATCAATTGCAGCTAATTGCAATAAATCTTGTGCTTTTGGATCATAAAAATCTTTATATGCCCAATCGGTAAAGAGTGGACTGATTAAGGTACCAGACCAGCTAACATTCTTATCTTTAAAGAATGACTTAGGATCTTCTGCCGTTAAATCAGTTTTAAAAATTGTACTAAATGCTGATCCAATTTCGGCTTTGAGATCTGTTGCGGGTTGTAACTCTGTGTTTGCCAAAATTTTAAAATTTTGATAGACACGATCTGCCAACGGTAACTTACTATATTCCTGTTGTTTTTCCGCTATTTTCTTATCAAACATACTTAAATCCGGATCAACATACTTCATTGCGTAAGTAAAATGAGCCATTAATTGACGCTGAATATCAGGGTTCTTAGGATAATTTTTCTGTAAATATTTGCTCATCCACTGCTCAGGAATTTTAACTTTACGATTTGCCATGTCATCAATCATACGATAAACACGTAATAACTCTAGACCTTCATTGCTGTCTTCCGGCAAGGCATCCATTTGCTCAATCAACCCCATCGCAATTTCAGGTAAAAAACGTTCGCCAAGAAACTTTTTATAAGCCTCGCTTATTTTTTCACCAACTTTTTTACCCTGATATAAACCGAAATCTTCAATGACAGGTAATGCTTTTTCGTAATCTCCATAACCGTATGTAGCTTGACGTAGAACATTTAATGGCTTTAATAAATTACGCCCTGTCGGATCCATAGACTGACTTATATTCATCTGACGGAAATCATCGGTTAATTTAAGAACCTTCACTGAAGCGGTTTTATTTTGATAAAAATAATTTTGCCATGTTGCTAATAAACAAATACCACAAACAGCAATACTCACAGCACCTAAGATAAATTTACGTTTATTTCGACGAATTTCTTTCTCATTATCACTTACCAGACCGGCTTCAGGATAAATAATATTTTGGAAGAAGTTATAGGTGAAATAGGTTCGCTGGCCCCTCTCAGGTAAATAACTTGGCACAACATGAGGTAAATCAAACTGCTTAGAAATAGCAGCCTGATAGAAATCAATTGGTATACCTTGTTGAAAGATTGAAGAAAAATAGACACCTCGCACATAAGGTGTTGTTGTGAAGCGATCACTTTCTAATACATCACTAATAAATTGAAGTAAAATATTTTTCATTCCGCCTAGTTGACGGGCATACATATAAAGTGATTCACGATCTTCTTGAGAAATTATCCCTGCAAGTCGATCAAAAATAATTTCTTCAACCTCTTTGACGAAAGCTGCATAACTATCGGCAAACTCTTTTGTCCAATTATCAATTTGTTCATCTGTATTTAATGTAAAGGAGAAACCTAAATTTTCATGGCGTTCGGCTTGGTCAAGATCATTATAAAATGTTTCAAAACCCTCAATAAGATCAGATTTATTAAGTACAACATACACTGGTACTCTGGCACCAAATTGCTCAGTAACTTCACGGATTCGATTACGTAATATCACAGCCAACGCTTGTCTATCGCTATGATTTGAAGCTATAAGTTTGGAAAGATCAAGGACTAAGATAATCCCATTAATCGGACGCTGCGGGCGAACATCACCGATCCAATCAAGTAAATGCTTCCATAAACCTTTTGCTATTTTTCCATCTGGATCTTGCGCTGAACCTAATTGTTGAACCATTCCGCCTTCAGGATCGAGTAAAATAGCATCGTCACTCGCCCACCAGTCAATCTGGTACATGGTATGCTCACGCATATAGCGCTTAGACGTTCTTTCAACCGCAGTTAAAGTAAATTTTTGATTAGAGCGGTTAATAAAGCTGGTTTTTCCAGATTCATGAGAACCAATTACCATATACCAAGGTAGCTGGTAGATATAGTCCTTATCAGATAAATGTTCTTTTAAGGACTCAGCCATTAGTTCAAGACTATCATCTTGATCCTTAATATAAGGCAGAATAATATCTTTCTCTTCCTGCTCTTTTTCTAATTCATTTTTTTCTTTACGCAAACGCGCATTTTTTAACTGGAGCTTTAAAATTGCAATAATTGCCAAAGTCAACAAAACAACAACTGTTGCAATAATTCTACTTCCTATCCCCACTTGTTTTGCAAGTCCATAATCCCAACCGTCTTCGTTCGATATTCCTGAAAAACTCCACGAAGTTCCATAAGTCCAAATTCCGACAAAAAGAATGATTAGCCCAAGTACAAAAAGTACGGGATATGAATTTCTAAGATGAGAAAAAATTGGACGAGTAAATTGGCGAAAAAGTCCCAATATTTGGTTCAAGTAGTTCATTCATTATCCTTTAATAATTTATCTCTTAAGTGCTCTAATTGAGTAAAGAAATCACCATCCCACTCTTCTACAGTATATTTTCTGGAGCTATCAATTAATTCTGAAAGCTCATTTATCACAATTGTTAGCATATCTTCTTTTAAAAAGAAACGTATCTTTTCAAATCGCAAGTAATGACGCGAACGAGCGTCAGTAGCTAATTTTAGTTGTTCATCAATTAATCTTAATACCGATATAAACCCACCTGACGAATAACATTCATCAAAATTACTTGTTAAATCCCCAACAGAAGATATTTTAGTTGATACGTTCGTTGTAGTCTCATTACTCAGCCAGTTTAATACTGTTTCATTAAGGAACGCTTCCCCGTTTTGGAATTTAGCAGAATTAAACATTGGAAATTTATTAACAAACTGCTTTGTCACATTCCTTATTGCCTCTGCTGCGGCATTAAACTTTAAAGCGGAACAACATGTTGCGGATAAATAGCTACCTTCAATCCAATATGGACTTGTTGTAACCGTTTTTTCAATACGTCCTAATAATTCCGTACTCGGAGAAAACATAACTTGTTCTCGATAATCACTTACCTTATCCATAGGAACTGATTGCATCATTGTATTCCCTTGCTCATTCATTGCCGGTAGCTGTGTGATGCCATGCCACAGTCCAAACCGACGACTGACGTAACCTAGTGTAGATGAGGGATCAAGCAAAGAAGTACTATCTGCAACTTGAAAATAAAACTGTTTTAATTGACGAGCATTAGTCAAATCCACTCCATCTACATCAGGAAGATTTAACACATTATGAATCATTATGTTATTTTGAGCTGACGAACCGACATTTCTTTCTGCTTGCGATAAATGCTGAGGTGAGATTGACCCTTTGCTATCTGAAAATATTTTCTCCTCTGAATCTGACCGCTCTTTTACAAAACGTTGTAAACGGTTAAAAATAGATTCCGCATTAGAAACGTATTCAGATAATTGGGAAATAAGTTCGTTAGTAAATGCGATAAGTTTCTCGCCTTCTACTTGAGAAAATCTTGTATTAAGATTATTGGCGATTGCATTATCAATCCTCTCTAAAATAGCTGAAATTGATTTTTCTTTAAAGCGATTAACTGTATTATCTTTTGCAGGCTTAGGATATGC
>NZ_MLHG01000100.1 GCF_001998825.1 Rodentibacter mrazii | reverse complement strand
AATTAATACAAAATTATAATTTTTTTTGTTTTTTTAATCATACTACTATTTAAGGATACCAAAATGAAACTAAAAAATCTCTCAGTTGCAACCGCACTTTTATTGGCATTAAGCGGATGTGGGAGTAGTGGTGGGAATGATAATCGCCCAGCCACACCGAATAACGAAATCAAAAATAATCAAGCCACTCAACAGCAAAGCGAATTAGATCGCTTGAAAGCGCAACTTGCGCAAGCACAAAGCGAAAAACAATCTACCGAAGAAAAATTAAAACAGTCAGAACAGCTTTCTACGCAAGATTTAAATAAAGCAAAACAAGATTTAGCGCAAGCCGAACAACGCTTAAAAGAGGCACAAAAAGTCTTACAAGATGAACAAACCAAAACACAGCAGGCTACTGAAAAAGCAAAAGAAAATTTAGCCAAAGAAATGGCAGCAAAAGAAAAAGCTGTGAAAGAATTAGAAGCCAAACTAGCAAATGACAAAATTTTAAACCGTAATGAAGTTCTAAAATTTGCCTTGCAAAGCGGTTTACCACAAGGTTGGGCAAACGAACTCGCCGATGATTTACAAAACAAATCCAAAGCAGAAGTAGCTGATGAAGTATTAAATGCACATAAAACCATCACATTACGCCAACTTGCGCGTAATTATGGTTTGAATAATCAGGACGCTCGTCAATTTGCCCGAGAAAATAAAAATAGCACACTTGATGAAGCTGAAACCTTGTTAGAAAGCCGTCGTAATGAAATTCAGCAAAAAAGACAACTACTGATTAATGAAATTTTTGCATTAGCAAAAGAGAAAGGTTTGCCAGAGTGGGAAGCCCATAATTTTGCCTATGGTAGAAATCATACGGATAAAGAAAGTGCGGTAGAAGATCTCAATAATTATGTTACTGAAAAAGCTGAACGAGAAACCAAAATCAATGAATTAATCGACCTTGCTAAAGAAAAAGGATTGGAAGATTGGGAAGCTCAAAATTTTGCTAATCAAAATATAGATAACGATAAATCTAGTGCATTAGAAACCCTCAATCAACTAGCTGCTGAAAAAGAAAAAGAGCGGTTACAGGCACGAAAAGAAGAGCAAATACGTGAATTAGCTGAAAACTACAAAAATACTTATTTCCCTAATGTTCATCACTTTAATACTTGGGAGTTTGCTCAAAAAAATAAAGATAAATCCCTTGAAGAAGCTAAAACGGAGCTTGAACAGTACAAAACAAATCGTGAGAAGATTACAGAATTAGCAAAAATCCTCACCGAATTAGGTTATGATATTGAACAATTTATTGATCAAAATACGCTTGTTTCTTTGGAAGAAGCTCAAATCAATTTAGATAAAAAAGTTGATGAAGCGATAACAAATCTCAAAGGTACTAGAGATAAACCACTAGGATTCTTAACAAAGCAAGATCATTCTATTAGAAACGAACCAATTATTGAAAATGATCGAGAAGTCGCCAATAAAACAGTGACAACTTATGCCGATATTTATAACCAAAAATATTCCGTCATTACAGGTAACTATAACAAAACCGTAGAGCCATATACCGAAATAGAATATTACTATGAGGAAGGCGATAATAAAAATTCATCTCCTTTTCGTTCTCGTGAAGTTTCTAAGACTAGAACAAGCGAAACCTATACAGTAGAGGACGGTTCTTATCCAGGTCATACAAATGGTTTTAAAACACCGGTTGATAAATTCCCTTCAGAAGGAAGAGCAACCTATACCGGTGTTGCATTTGATGCCAAGAAACAAGGTGAACTCTCTTATACGGTGGATTTTGCTGAGAGAAAAGGTTCAGGAAAAATTACAGGGTTGGATCATATTGGTGATATTACTTTGCAAGAAGCTGAAATCTACAAATCAGCAAGTCATAATAGTATGAGAGTTAAAGGCAATGCCATTGCTGATGCGTGGGTCGATGAAGGTGGTGTAACAGGTGAATATGCGGCTAATTTCTTTGGTCCAAATGCTGAAGAAATTACAGGCAAAGCAAGCTTGATACAAGGAATGTATAAAGGTTCTTATGATTCTGAAACAGGTTACAGCTTTGTATCCCCAGATAGATATATAAGCGATGTTACAATTAAAAGAATAAATGATTCTTCTCAAGATGGTAGCCTTCGCGGTAATAATATTGACGTTGGCTTTGGCGGCACACGTGGAGATATTTAAAAATAATCGTTAAGCTTTAACAAAATGCCGTTTAAAACAATTTAAACGGCATTCTTTTGTTCCGTTATATAGCACGACACAAACATTTTGTTGAACTGTAGGGACACACTGCGTGTGTCCGTTATAAAATCAAATTATTTCAATATGTTATAAGCGGACACACGCAGTGTGTCCCTACTATTTATTATGAAAAAACTGACTTATTTTTTACTGGTTTTCCCCCTTATTTCTCAAGCTGAAACCATTCATACACCTAAACCAATTTTCTTTGAAGAAACAAATGTGCCGAAAACCGAGGAGCCTCAGCTAAAAACATCGCCAAAATCCACCGCACTTTCCACGCCTCAAATTGCATTGAATGAAAGGGATTCAGTGCAAACAAAACTAGAAAAGTTAATTAACTATGGCGTGGTAAATCAACAATGGGAATTATTAAAACGATTATTACCGCTCTATCAAAAACAAGCCCATTATGATGCTACCCTTTACCGCTACGCTAAAGGGGCAATGTTACGTGCCGAACGCCAATATGCTGAAGCGATTTCTCTTTATCAACAGATCGTGAATGAAAATCCGGCATTGGCTTACCCACGTTTCGATTTGGGTGTAATGCTGTTTGAAAACAAACAATATCGTCAAGCGAAAGCCGAAATTGAACGGGCGATGCATGATTTATCGCCACAAATGAAAGACTTAGCTCAACGCTATCTACAAGAAATGGAAAAACGCCAAAACTGGCAGGTGGAGGCTGAATTGCAATACACGCGAACAGACAATGTGAATAATGCCTCTGCTCAACAGGATATTATGCTTGGTGAGCTTCGTTTTCAAAAAGATAAAGACTCGCTACCACAGAAAGCACACGGTTTCCGTTATGGCGTAGGGCTAAATCGTGAAGTGAATGTTGCAAAAAATCATTTTTTTGCCTTCAATAGTTATTTTAACGGCGTACATTATTGGGATAATCAAGATTATAGCGAAAAATCTTTGTATGTGGCGTTAGGTTATCGTTACCGTTCAGCCTTACAATCAGTCGGCGTTATGCCATTTTTTGAACAAAATTGGTTAGGTTCACCACGTTATAGTAAAAACTATGGCGTGACCGCAACTTTTCATCAAGAATTGACCGCACTTTGGTCGATTTCAGGCACGCTTTCCCATACACAAAAACGCTACGCCGAAACCAATGTGGCACGCCGACATAATGGTTACATTAACGGTGCGACCCTTTCATTCAGTTATCAAGCTAAACCGAATTGGTTGATATTTGGTGGTATTGAAGGGAGCCTCGATCAAAGTAAAGATAAAGCGGAATCTTCACTCCGCCGAGGGCTTAATATCGGCACAATATGGCAAATCAAGGATTTTGCGATGCGTTTAAGCGGACGCTATGTAAAACGTGATTTTCGAGCGGAAAATTTTTATTTCCCGACGAAAAAACGGCAAGACAAGGAATATAGCATTAATGTAGCGGTTTGGCATAACCAGTTGCAATGGAAAGGGTTTATCCCGAAATTGAATTATCGCTATCGCAAAATCGACAGTAACATTCCTGAGTTTTATTCACGTAAAAGTGGTGAATTATTTCTTTCTATTGAGAAAAATTTCTAAAAAGTGCGGTCAAAAATGGGGATGTTTTCATCCCCTTTTTGTTTAGTAAAACTCAATGCCTTCAATGCTATTGGTAACTCTTGTACCGGCTTCGCCTTTGACAATACGTTCAATATCGTTTAGCGAGCCAATAACCGCCTCTTTACCGGTGGCTTTTACGAAATTGATCACTGCCTTCACTTTTGGTCCCATAGAACCCGGCGCAAACTCTGAAGCAAGGCTTTCTAAAGCTTGTGGATTGGCTTTGGCTATTTGTTTTTGACCCGGTTGATTGAAATTCACGCAAGCGGCGGGAACGTCGGTGGCAATGATAAATAAATCCGCCTCTAATTCTTGAGAAACCACAGCTGTACATAAATCTTTATCCACCACTGCTTCAATGCCTTGTAGTTCCCCTTTCTCATTATAACAGCTTGGTATGCCACCGCCGCCGCCACAAATGACAATGTTACGATTGGCTAATAAAGCTTTCACCGAGTCAATTCCTGTGACGGATTTTGGTAAAGGGCTTGGTACGGCACGGCGATAATATTGCCCGTCTGCCATCACCGCCCAGCCTTTTTCTGCTGCAAGTTTTTCCGCTTCTTCTTTGGAATAAACTTGCCCGATAGGTTTGCTTGGCTTTTCAAATGCAGGATCTTTTGGATCAACAATCACTTGGCTTAATACCGTAATCGTTGGAGTTTGTGGCAACAGATTGGTTAATTCTTGTTGCAACATATAGCCAATCATTCCCACGGTTTGCGAAACCAGCACATCGAGCGGATAGGGCTCAATTTTTGTATCTTGTGCATGATAGGCGGCGTGTTGTAATGCTAGCAGCCCGACCTGTGGCCCATTACCATGGGAAATCACCAATTCATTTTCTTGTTTAATTTTTGCCAATTGTTCTGCTGCAATACGAATATTCGCAGACTGATTTTGAGCCGTCATTGGCTCCCCTCTTTTTAATAGGGCGTTTCCACCCAATGCAACGATAATTCTCATTTTACTTTCCCTTTACTTGATAAAAAAATAGCATCGTTAATTTAATATTTACGATGCTATCTATAACTTACTACGCCAAACTTGCCACCATCACGGCTTTAATTGTGTGCATTCTATTTTCCGCTTGTTCAAATGCCACATTTGCCAGTGATTCAAATACATCTTCTGTCACCTCAATACCATTTGCCAACTGAGGATATTTTGCTGCAATTTCTTTTCCCATTTTGGTTTCGCTATTATGGAATGCTGGTAAACAGTGCATAAATTTAACTTTTGGATTGCCAGTTCGTTTCATTAATTCCGGTGTGACTTGATAAGGCATTAACATATCGATTCGTTCCGCCCAAGCTTCAAGCGGTTCTCCCATTGAAACCCATACATCCGTATGTACAAAATCTACGCTTTTAACTGCTTTGTCTATATCTTCAGTAACGGCAATTCTTGCTCCGGATTGTGCCGCAAATTCTTCGCACATTTTTACGAGCGAATCTTCCGGTAATAGGGCTTTTGGTGCACAAATACGCACATCCATACCTAATTTTGCGCCAATTAATAATAAAGAATTTCCCATGTTATTACGTGCATCACCAATGTACACATAGCTAATTTGACTCAATGGTTTATCACAATTTTCAATCATAGTGAGGACATCTGCAAGCATCTGAGTCGGGTGAAATTCATCGGTTAAACCGTTAAATACAGGTACGCCCGAATATTGTGCAAGTTCATTTACCACTGATTGTTTAAAACCACGATATTCAATGGCATCATACATTCTGCCTAATACACGTGCGGTGTCTTTCATTGATTCTTTATGCCCAATTTGGGATGAAACGGGATCAATATAAGTGACGTGTGCGCCTTGATCGTAAGCAGCCACTTCAAAAGCACATCGAGTGCGTGTTGACGTTTTCTCAAAAATAAGTGCAATATTTTTACCGGTTAAACGAGGTTGTTCGGTTCCCGCATATTTTGCTCTTTTTAAATCTCTCGCTAAATCCAATAAGAATCGAATCTCACGCTCAGTATGATTTACCAAACTTAGTAAATGTCTGTTTTTAAGATTAAACGCCATAGTTGCTTCCTCTTTCTCGTGTGTTGACAAAAAATCGGGCAATTCTAGCAAAGCAAACGTTTGCGTTCAAGCAAAAAGTCGGAAAGAGGAGAGGAAAATAATAAAAAAGTGCGGTAAAAAAATAGGGATGCTTTCGCATCCCATGATAGTTTATTAGGTACAAACAATTTTTACCGCCAACCCGCCTTGCGAAGTTTCACGGTATTTTGCATTCATATCTTTGCCTGTTTCGTACATAGTTTCAATCACTTTATCAAGCGAAACACGCGGGTTAGTAGTACGGCGTAATGCCATACGAGCCGCATTAATCGCCTTCACCGAAGCAATAGCGTTGCGTTCGATACAAGGAACTTGAACTTGTCCACCGACGGGATCACAAGTTAAGCCAAGATTATGTTCCATAGCAATTTCCGCCGCAATACATACTTGCATTGGATTTGCGCCAAGAATCTCAGCCAAGCCTGCAGCAGCCATAGAACAAGCCACACCGACTTCCCCTTGACACCCCACTTCAGCACCGGAAATCGAGGCATTCATTTTGTAAAGCGAACCGATCATCCCCGCTGCTAACAAATAACGTTCAACAATCTCAGGTGTTAAAGACGAAACAAATTTATCATAGTAAGAAAGTACTGCCGGAATAATTCCACAAGCACCATTTGTTGGCGCAGTGACAACCCGTCCACCTGCTGCATTTTCTTCATTCACAGCAAGGGCAAACATATTCACCCAGTCAATAACACGCATTGGATCATTGGATAAATTCGTATTAGCTTCTAACATACGATATAAGGAAGCTGCACGGCGAGGCACACGCAACGGTCCCGGCAAAATGCCCTCAGTATGTAGCCCGTGATCAATACAAGCCTGCATAGTTTTCCATACATTGTCTAAATGTGCACTCACCGCATCCTTACCATGTAAGGCTATTTCATTTTCAAGCATGACAGTAGAAAGCATTAAACCGTTTTCGCTGCAATGCTTTAAAATGTCTTCTGCATTTTTATAGGGATAAGGAACACTAACCGCACTTTCTTCTTCCTGACCGAAATGCGCTTCATCCACGATAAAACCACCGCCGATAGAATAATAAGTTTGGCGGTAAAGTTCCTTACGATCCGCATTTAATGCAGCGATCGTCATACCATTTTCATGTAATTTCAAAAAAGTACTGTGAAAAATAAGATTATTATCAAAATCAAACTTCACAGTTTTCTCACCTTGATCGATCGGTAACTGTGCCGTTTCTTTCACTTTTTCGATAAAATGTGGAATTAAGTCAATGTCCACATCATGTGGCAAATAACCGGCAAGCCCCATAATAATCGCAATATCCGTATTATGGCCACGACCTGTCATTGAAAGAGAACCGTACACATCAACATGGATTTCAGCGGTTTCTTCAAACTGCCCACGCTTGATAAGATCATCGACAAATTGTTTGCCCGCTTTCATCGGACCAACAGTGTGGGAACTGGAAGGCCCAATTCCCACTTTAAACATATCAAATACGCTAATCATATATTTCTCGTTAAGTTAATAAGATAAGCTAAATTAAACTACTAAGTTGCTTATAATAATCCATATACGACCGCAGAGATAGCTATCAATCCCATTATGGTTACAAATACATTACTAAAACGACCTTGATAGCGTTTCATTGCCGGTATTTTGCGAATAGCATACATTGGCATAATAAATAAAATCATCGCAATGATTGGACCGCCAAGAGATTCAATTAAACCAAGAATACTCGGATTAATAATAGCAACGCCCCATAGAGTGAATAAGAAGAAAAGTGCGGTTGCATAATTTAATTTTTTACGGTTAACCGACTCGCCTTTCATTTTTAAATATAAGCCTTCCAAACCTTCACGCGCGCCCATATAATGCCCGAAGAAAGAACTGGTAATCGCTAAAAATGCAACTAATGGCCCAAAGTAGGAGATATAAGGATTATCGAATTTGTTCGCAAGGAAAGATAAGATACTGATATTTTGTTCTTTGGCTGCCAATAATTCTTCCGGTGTTAAAGTTAATACACAGCTGAATACAAAGAACATAACAAAGAAAAGTAAAATCGTTGATGTGCCTTTTTCAGTATGTTCAATATGGCGTTCAGTAAGATCAAATTCTTTATATTCGCGATATTGTGAGCAAGTAAAAGAAGAAATTGCCGGAGAGTGATTGAAAGAGAACACCAAAACCGGAATCGTCACCCATAATGTAGTAAGAAAACCACTTGCAGTCGGGAATTCTTGTAACATGGAACTATTCCATTCCGGAATTAAATAAATCGACAACACAAATAAAATAAGCACTAACGGATATACAAGCCATTCTGTAATTTTTAGCATTACTTTTTCATTGAAAAGCATTACTGAAATTAATACTGCAATTAAAACAAAAGACAGTAATACACGATTAGGCGATGCCATGCCAAGTTGATTCACGATAAAAGAATCTACCGTGTTGGTAATACCATTACCATAAATTAACAGAATCGGGAAAATGGCAAAAAAGTAAAGTAGAGTAATTAATTTACCCGCCGTTTTACCAAAATGCTCTTCCACTACTTCAGTGATATCACTGCCCGGATTTTTAGAAGAAAGGACAAAATATGCCAATCCTCTGTGGGCAAAATAGGTCATTGGTCCTACCAAAATTGCCATAACTACAAGTGGCCAAAACCCACCCATTCCCGCATTAATTGGCAGAAAAAGTACGCCGGCTCCCACAGCAGTACCAAATAAATTTAACATCCACGCAGCATCAAATTTGTTCCACTTTGTTTTTTTCATAATGAATACCTTAAAAAGATAAAAAAATATAGATTAAACATCAATCTTTCAGGAAAATCCCTGATAAATTTGGCGCGAATGATATGCTTTAATGCAATGAAATTCAAAGAAATGTTTTTAGA
>NZ_MLHG01000010.1 GCF_001998825.1 Rodentibacter mrazii | reverse complement strand
TAAGATTTTTTATATATAGATCTTATTATTGTTATTATTAAGATCCTTTTATTATGTGTATAACGCTTTTTTCTTTTTATAAATGAATAAGTTAGATCCTATTGAGAAATGTTGATCAATGATAAAAATAGTCGTAATTCATTGTGGATAATTTGCTTCTTTATCCACAGTAGATAGAAATTAAGATCTTATTCAGTGAAAAAATACAGGTTTTTTGACAGATTTTTTATGAGTTATGCACAGATAAAAAACGATGATCCTTATGATCATCGCCCTTTTTATGAGAGGGACTGAACAAAGAGAGGAAGCCAATTTTCACTGTCATTTTCAGGATCATCAACATTAAGTACGTCAATTTTTAAAGTTTCACAAAGTTTGACTGCACTTTTTTGTTCTAAAATATTTTCAATATGATTTGTAGCATAACAAAAGGTATCGTAATCCGAATTACCTAAGCCAACAATAGCAAAACGTAAGTGTGAAAGACCGAGGTAAGATTGTGTTATTTGATCAAAGAGCGGTCGTAAATTATCCGGAATTTCTCCTGCACCATGGGTAGAAGTGACGATCAACCATAGGGCTTCATCAATCACATCATCATATTGTGCACCGTGAAAAAGTGCGGTTGAAAATCCCTGTGTTTTTAAAACATTTTCTAGGTGTTCGGCAACATACTCGGCTGTGCCTAAAGTACTGCCTGAAATAATGCAAATTTTCATAAAAGTTATCTAAAGTAAAGGCTTAGAAAATCTAAGCCTTTAATGGAGTTAAACGTTATCAAATTTACCGAGCAATGAACGAATATGTTCTTGCCAGTTGCGGTGTTCATTTTTTAATTGTTCATTTTCACTTTGCAATGCTTCAACGGTTTGCTGAGATTGGCTATTTCTTTCTTTTAATTCTTCCACTTCAAGTTGAAGTAATTGAATTGTTTCTACCGCTTGCTTAATTTTATCTTCAAGCTGGTTTAAGATTTCTAATGACATAGTGATTTCCTTTTAAAATAACGTCCGAAACGGCTTTATTGTACCCACTTCACTTTTCTTTTTAAAGCCTTCAGTAAAAATTTATTATGCAAACGTTTGCATAGTGTTAAAATAGCACGATTTTTTGCTTGGAATAACAACGGAGATAAAAATGAATCGTGCATTGGCTATTGAATTTTCTCGTGTTACGGAAGCCGCTGCATTAGCGGCTTATACTTGGCTTGGACGTGGTGATAAAAATGCCGCAGATGAGGCGGCAGTGAAAGCAATGCGTTATATGCTGAACCTTATTCATATGGATGGTGAAATTGTTATTGGAGAAGGTGAAATTGATAAAGCCCCTATGCTCTATATCGGTGAAAAAGTCGGTTCCGGTAATGGGGAGCTTGTTTCTGTTGCTGTTGATCCCATTGATGGCACACGCATGACGGCAATGGGACAATCCAATGCCATTTCTGTATTGGCTGCCGGAGGAAAAAGAACTTTCTTAAAAGCACCGGATATGTATATGGAAAAAATTGTGGTAGGGCCGGAAGTCAAAGGAATGATTGATCTCAATTTACCTATTGAGCAAAATCTTCGTCGTACCGCTTCACGTTTAGGAAAATCCTTATCCGATCTAACAGTAATGGTGCTAGCTAAGCCTCGCCACGATGTCATTATTCAACAAATGCATGATTTAGGTGTCCGTGTTATGGCAATTCCGGATGGCGATGTTGCGGCTTCCGTTTTATGCTGTTTACCCGATGCTGAAGTGGATATGGTTTATGGCATTGGCGGGGCGCCTGAAGGTGTTGCTGCCGCAGCGGCTGTTCGAGCATTAGGTGGCGATATGCAAGCACGTTTAGTTCCCCATCATGAGGTGAAAGGTGATACGGAAGAAAATCGAAAAATTGCTGCAGAAGAAATTCAACGTTGTGAAGAATTAGGCGTTAAAGTGAATGAAATATTAAAATTAGAAGATCTTGTTCGTGATGATAATCTGGTGTTTGCTGCCACCGGTATTACCCACGGCGAATTACTTAAAGGAATTTCCCGTCGAGGCAATCTTGCTACCACTGAAACCCTATTAATTAGGGGGAAATCACGCACTATTCGTAAAATTCAATCTACTCATTATTTGGATCGCAAAGATTTCGAAATTTATAATATTTTGAGAAGCTAGTAACAATAAAAGTGCGGTTAAAATTTAATGCGTTTTTGCATTACTCATAACTTTAAAAATAGGGACTGTCTTGAACGACTAAAATTAACTAGCAGTTTAAGTCCCTATTGTTAGTACGCTGTTCACGCTCCATCACACATATACTCAAAATGAGCTTTGAGAAATACCTTTAAACTTCTTTAAATGCAGTTTTGCTTGATGCTAAAAATTATTAATCCTGTTTTAATGTGATTTTGTTTTCGACAAAGTGTATGTTGCGATTAATGCGAAAATGGTTAAATTTTCTCATATTAAGCACATCATACCTTCGATGGAAATCGCTATAAACAATGCTATCAGGCTTCATTGTTTCTCATTTGGATAAACAAAAAATTTATTAATTATCTGGGGTAGCACAAGTTTTTTAATAACTCTCTTCTCAACGTTTATTCTCTTATACTTGTTAATATTGCGTGAAATTTTTATTGTATTTGGGTAAATAAAAGCATAGTCTTGTTGATGAATTATTCATCAAAAAGGAGATAAAATATGCAAATGCAGTTCAAAAAAATATTATTTGCCGGGTTATTTACTTCTGTAATTAGCCTTTCTCAAGTCAGTTGGGCAAGTAACTCTGGGCTAACCACAAATACCGCCGCACGCTATGACAGCAGTACCGATATTTTCCAACCTATCTATGCGAAAAATGGCATGGTAGCTTCAGAACAGGCTATTGCGACTAAAGTCGGTGTTGAAATACTGAAACAGGGCGGTAATGCGGTTGATGCAGCCGTTGCAGTTGGGTTTGCCTTAGCCGTTGTGTTACCAAATGCCGGTAATATTGGTGGTGGAGGTTTTATGGTATTACATAATGAAAAAACAGGGGAGGATTTCGCCCTTGATTTTAGAGAAACTGCACCATTGAAAGCTTCTCGTGATATGTATTTGGATGCAAACGGGCAAGTTGAAGACGGTAAATCATTGTTTACACATTTTGCTGTCGGCGTACCGGGTACAGTAGCTGGGATGGAGCTGGCTTTAAAAAAATGGGGAACAATGCCTTTGCATAAAGTGTTAGAGCCAGCAATCAAGTTAGCGGAGGAAGGTTTTCCTATCAGCCAAACACTTGCCAACCTACTTGATACGGAGAAAGAAGTGTTAGGTAAATGGCAGAGTAGCCGCAAAATCTTCTTTAAAAACAACCGCACTTTAGCTGCCGGTGAACTGTTAATCCAAAAAGATTTGGCTAATTCTTTAAAACTCATTGCTAAAGAAGGTGCTAAGGCCTTTTATGAGGGAGAAATTGCGGAAAAAATCGTACAAGAAATGAAGCAACATAATGGTTTAATCAGCCTTGAAGATATGCGCAACTATCAAGCGATTGAGCGTCAGCCGATAGTGGGGAATTATCGCGGTTATAAAGTTGTAACTATGCCGCCACCAAGCTCGGGTGGTATCCATTTAGTACAATTGTTTAATATGTTGGAAAATTATCCGCTTAATGAATTCGGCGCAAACAGTGCAAAAACTATTCATTATTTAGCCGAATCGATGAAATTGGCTTATGCGGATCGTTCGGAATATCTTGGTGATCCGGATTTTGTGAAGATTCCCGTATCCGGTTTGATTTCAAAAAATTATGCTAATTTCTTAATTCAAAATATTAAGGAAAATTATGCCCGCCCTGCAACGGAAATTAAGCCCGGTAAACCTCAACCCTATGAAAGTGATCAAACCACGCACTATTCGGTTATGGATAACGCCGGTAATGCCGTTGCCGTTACCTATACATTAAATCTGAATTTTGGTAGCGGTATTGTTGCTGAAGGAACAGGTATTTTACTAAATAATGAAATGGATGATTTTTCGGCTAAACCCGGAGTAGCCAATGCATTCGGTTTAATCGGTGGTGATGCAAATGCAATTGAAGCGAAAAAGCGTCCTCTTTCATCAATGACGCCGACTATAGTTCTAAAAGATAATAAACCTTGGCTAGTGACAGGTAGTCCGGGTGGGGCTCGAATTATTACGACGGTTCTACAAAGTATTTCTAATACTATTGACCATAATATGAACCCCGCGGAAGCAATTGTTGCGCCAAGAATTCATCATCAATGGTTACCGGATGAATTACGAATTGAGGAAGGTATTAGCCCTGACACTTTAGCATTACTTACAGCTAAAGGGCATAAAATCAAGCTAAAAGCACCGATGGGACGTGTGCAAATTATTCAAGCGCGCGACGGTGGCTTCTATGGTTATTCAGACCCTCGTAATCCTGATGGAAAAACATTAGGATTCTAATGGATATAAAAATCCCTGCCTGAAGTACCCAAGCAGGGATTTTTGTTATTTCAAAATTAATATCGGTTTGTTCCCATATTTTGCCACTCGTCGGGTATTATTACTTAAGCCTTTAGTGTGAGGCTTGCTACTGGCAAGCATAATGATTAAATCTACCGATTTTTCTTCCGCAATTCGATTAATTTCCTCATAAATTGTGCCGTGTGCGACGATGTGTTGTACCTTAGCATTTTCGGGAAAGTGTTTGGCTGTAAAATCGTGCAGTGCTTTGTTTACTTCTGCAATCAGGGATTTATCAAAATTTTTTGGTAGGAAAGCGGAAATAAAGCTATCATCCACCGGTTCGACGATAGTAACGACACGAAATAGTGCATTGGGATGATGTTCAACCAAGCGTAATGCCGTTTCAACTACTTTTTCTGAACCTTTTGGATTGTTCAGATCAATGGCGAGCAGTAATTTGTTATACATAATTTATCCTTTTCATCAGTATGGCGGACATCCTTAATATTAATTGAAACACATTCAAAAATGACCGCACTTTCTATTAAGATTTTGCTCTTCTTCGTTGATTCCAGCCAACCAAGAAAATTATCATTAATCCTGGAATAAACATCCATTCTTTTTCCAATGAAACAAGTGGTAAAGAAATATCAATAATGGTTTGATCCCAATTTAACCCTGCTTTTGCCGCCAGAGAATCCGTTTCCACCATATCAATCACGACTTTATCAATTTGTTTTCCGTCCACCTCAATTTTTTCCTGTGTATGCAACAGGGTTAAACCGAGATTTTGCAAACGTTGTTCGCCTGTTTCTCCCTGTGGCACGGAAAGTTGTGAGTAAAATTCGATTTGTTTACCGTAAGGATTCATTCCCGATACTTTGAGCAGTAGATTTTGCCCTACCGGTGTTTTTTCCAGCTCTTTTACTAAATATGAAGGCTCAATATGATGAGAAGTCGGTGAAATATACTCCATAAAAAAGCCCGGTCGGAAAATGACAAATGCGCCCAAAATTAATAGTACTG
This sequence comes from Rodentibacter mrazii, assembly GCF_001998825.1. GTDB lineage: Bacteria > Pseudomonadota > Gammaproteobacteria > Enterobacterales > Pasteurellaceae > Rodentibacter > Rodentibacter mrazii. Next base: position 9,541 of record NZ_MLHG01000010.1, on the reverse strand, counting down.
TTTCCCACCATTTGTTTTTAACAAAGAAATGATTCATTGTCGCCGCAGTAAATGCCAGTATTGCTAATGTTGAAACTACGGCGACAAGGGTTCCTTTTGCCCAACCGACATCCAGTAACAATAAATCCGTATTAAAAATGAACAAGAAAGGAAGAATTGCCGTACGCAAGCTATAAAAGAACGCAATCATTCCGGTTTTTATCGGATTTCCGCCTGAAACTGCGGCTGCAGCAAATGATGCTAGTCCGACAGGGGGGGTTACATCCGCCATAATGCCGAAATAGAATACAAATAAATGTACGGCGATGAGTGGCACAATCAACCCGTTTTGTTTGCCGACTTCAACGATAACCAATGCCATTAATGAGGAAACAACAATATAGTTAGCGGTTGTCGGTAATCCCATTCCCAAAATCAAACTGAATATGGCGACGAGAATCAGCATTAATAAAATATTGCCCATTGACAACACTTCAATAATGCCTGATAGCTGTACGCCGAATCCGGTTAAAGAAACCACGCCGACGATAATTCCGGCGGTTGCCGTTGCAATGCCGATACCAATCATATTTCTTGCCCCGGTTTCTAATCCGTCGATTAAGGTTTTTACACCTTCAATGAAAAGCGAGGAGTTAATCGGTTGCTTACGGAAATAATGTAGCAGCGGTTTTTGTGTGAGTAAAATCACCGCAAGCGCTATTGTTCCCCAGAATGCGGAAAGCCCCGGCGATAACATTTCCACCATTAAACACCAAATTAATACCACGACGGGAATGAGAAAATGCAGCCCTGCATTCACCGTCGGTTTGGCTGATGGCAGTGCGACCATCGGTGCATTAGGATCATCGACTTCCAAATCAGGAAATGTTGCGACTCGGCGGATAAGTAATAAATAAACCGCTGTAAGCAATACGCAAACAATAAGGAAAGCGTAATTCGGCGCAACGGTTTTAATCCACCCTAAGCCGAAATGAACCATGCCGGTTAAGCCGATGACGACCAAAAGTGCGGTCAAAATTTTTAATAAAACGATAAAAATAGGATTTGGTGGATCGGTTCTCGGTAAGCCTTTTAAATCCATTTTTAAGGCTTCCAAATGAACGATATAAACCAACGCAATATATGAAATTAATGCCGGTAACGCCGCGTGGGTGATTAATTGGCTATATGGCATATTCACATATTCAATCATCAAAAAGGCAGCAGCACCCATAACCGGCGGCATAATCTGCCCATTTACGGAGGAGGCGACTTCAACCGCACCCGCTTTTTCGGCGGAAAACCCGACCCGTTTCATCATTGGAATGGTAAATGTTCCCGTCGTTACCACATTGGCAATGGATGAACCGGAAATTAATCCGGTCAAGCCTGAGGACACGACAGCTGCTTTAGCCGGACCGCCGCGTAAATGCCCTAAATAGGCAAAGGCGGTTTTGATAAAATAGTTGCCCGCGCCTGCTTTATCCAGTAACGCACCGAATAAGACAAATAAAAACACATACTTCGTGGAAACGCCCAACGCCACTCCGAATACGCCCTCCGTGGTTACCCATTGCTGATTGACCATTTGAGAAAGTGAGCCTGAACGGTGGCTGATAATCCAATCTGTCGGTAAAAATTGTCCGAAATAGTTATACAGTAAAAAGACGGAAGCGATAATAACCAAAGGTAATCCCAAACTACGCCGACAAGCCTCCAGTAGTAAAATAATCCCTAAACAGCCGGCAATAATATCCGATGTATTGGGTGCCCCGAAACGGGTAACTAATCCCTCATAAAAGAAAATATAATATGCGCCTAAAAATGCGCCTAAAACGGCAAACAACCAATCTTGGTAAGGAACACGGTGTTTTGGAGAGACGGCAAATGCCGGAAATACCAAGTAAGCCAGAAATAAGGCAAAAGCTAAGTGAATGGAACGCGCTTTGGTATCATCAACTACCACATTCCATTCCCAGCCCCAACTGCGGATCACTTCTTGCAGCCAAAAGGGAAATGGCGAGGTGTAATAAAGCTGGAAGATTGACCACAAAATAGCCGTAACAATAATTAGATTTTTGGTTAAGCCTTTTGGATTTCGTCCTCCCGCATCATTAAATGCAACCATATCTTGCAGATCGTCATAATCCGATTTTTCAGATTTTACCGACATAAAACCTCCAAAAATAAATATTACCGATTAAAACAGGAAAGGCAGGATAACTCCTGCCTAAATTTAATATGCTCGGTTATTTTAACCAGCCTTTTTCTTTGTAATAACGTACTGCGCCTTCATGCAATGGTGCGGATAGCGCATTTTTGATCATATCTTCCTGTTTTAAATGAGCAAATGCCGGATGGAGACGTTTAAAGCGATCAAAATTGTCGAAAACGGCTTTAACAATGGCATAAACGCTGTCCACATCAACATCAGAAGAGGTAACCAAGGTTGCATATACCCCGAAGGTATCCACCGGATTATCCGTGCCTTTATACAAACCGCCCGGAATGGTTGCTTTCGCATAATACGGATTATCAGCAACCAATTTGTCAATTTCCGTACCGGTAATCGGCACTAAATGCACATTACACGAAGCTGCTGCTTCTTTCAATGCGCCATTAGGGTGTCCGACATTATAAGTAATCGCATCTAAATTGTTATCACACATTACCGATGCCATTTCTGCCGGTTTTAATTCTGACGCGACTTTAAATTCTTTATCCGTCCAACCTTTCGCGGCTAAAATCACATTCATTGTCGCACGTGTACCGGATCCCGGATCACCCACATTGACACGTTTGCCCTTTAAATCATCAAATTGTTGAATACCCGAATCGTCGCGGGCCATTAGCGTGAAAGGTTCGGGGTGAATAGAAAAAACGGCGCGCAATTTATCATTTTTCTTGCCTGTAAATGAACTTGTGCCGTTATAAGCGTGATATTGCCAATCGGATTGGGCGATTCCCATTTCCATTTGATTTGCCGCAATCGCATTCAAATTGGCAACAGACGCACCGGTAGAAGGGGCATTACACTTAATTTGGGTTTTTGCCGTATCGCGGTTTACTAATTGGCAGATTGATTGACCCACAACATAATAAACACCGGTTTGTCCACCGGTACCGATGGTGACAAATTTTTCTGCTGCTTGAGCAGAGAATGCGCCCATTGTTAATACTGCTGCAAGAGAAAGAGTAGAATATTTTTTCATTGTAAAGCCCTCTTATCGTAGATTGTAGAAAATTTAGTAAGATGTTGTGTTATTTTTATGCAATAACCCTGACAACATATACTTGTGCGCCAATATACGCAATCGTTTTCTTTCAAAAACATGAGGTTTTTCACATTTTTTTAACATAAAAAATACAATCTATCTCTAAAAGTTCCTTTCTATTAGAAAAAAATGTACCGGTAATACTGTTACAGTCCGGTAAATATCTTTATAACCTTATCGGTGTTTTCATCTTATTTATAGAAATATTGAATCTATGACCTACGCCCAGATCGGTTATTTAGTGATTCTTTTGCAATGCAAAGATTTAGCGTAGAAAATCAGGGGAAGAAATAAAAAACGGTATGGGCTCACGCATTATTAGGCAAAAATCAATTAGATACATTGCCCCAAAATAGTGGAAAAATACTAGAAAACAGACCGCACTTTATCTGCCTGTTAAATCATTTTATTCATTTTTAGAGCAAAATGAATCTATTCTTTTTATATGCAATCGTTTGTGTATTTTATCAAAAAGGGCTTGCGCGTCCGTTCATTTTTTCGTATAGTCAAAAACATTCAATTTTGGAGCAAATTATGACCTTTATTCGTACTACGCATCATCACCATCATTTTCCTGAATAATCTTTCGGGCATTTGGTGTGTTCGGAAGATAACTTCCGAGTACGAATGAACCCAAAACCCAATTCAACCCCTCGGAAGCAATTTCGAGGGGTTTTTCTTTATCAAAAATAAATAGGAATACAATATGACAACCAACAGACTTCGCCTTGCAATGCAAAAATCCGGACGCTTAAGCACCGATTGCCAAATCCTACTTAAGCAGTGCGGCGTAAAAATTAACTGGCACACACAACGGCTGATCGCCTATTCGGAAAATATGCCGATTGAGATTTTGAGGGTGCGGGACGATGATATTCCGGGCTTAATTTTCGATGGTGTAGTCGATCTTGGCATTATCGGCGAAAATGTGCTGGAAGAAGTGGCGTTAGGACGACTTGCCGGAGGTGAAAATGCAGATTACAAACTACTTAAACGCCTTGACTTCGGCGGATGCCGTCTCTCCCTTGCCCTACCTCGTGATGCCGATTATCAGAATATCGGCGATTTAGCCAACGCCCGCATTGCCACCTCCTACCCAAACCTACTCAAACGCTATATGCAACAACACAATATCCCGTTTAAAAATTGTTTGCTGACCGGCTCGGTCGAGGTTGCCCCTAGTGCAGGTTTAGCCTCGGCGATTTGTGATTTGGTTTCGTCTGGGGCGACTTTAGAAGCCAATGGTTTACGAGAAGTGGAAGTGATTTATCGTTCTACCGCCTGCCTTGTGCAACGTGCCACAGAAGTCGATAGCAAAAAACAGGCGTTAATCGACCGCTTGCTCACCCGTATCCAAGGTGTGCAACAGGCGGCGGAGTCCAAATATATTATGCTGCATGCTCCGAAAGATCGCCTTGCTGAAATTACCGCACTTTTGCCGGGCGTTGAAAACCCGACCATTCTGCCTCTTGCTCACGATACCAACCAAGTGGCAATGCACGTTGTTAGCCAAGAAAATCTTTTCTGGGAAACGATGGAACAACTTAAAGCGATTGGCGCAAGCTCAATTTTGGTGTTACCTATTGAAAAGATGATGGCGTAGTACGTTACTTTTCTTTGTGTTGCTAAAGAAAGTAACGAAATAAAGACGGCAAAGAAGGGAATAAAAACATAGAAAATATTTTAGGAATAATACAATGCAAACATTAATTTGGAACAACTTAAAAACTTCAGAAAAAATGACCGCACTTTCCCGCCCGGCGCAAAAAGTGGGAGAAAGTATTAAACAAGCGGTGGACGCTATCCGTGAAAATGTGGCACAGAATGGCGATGGTGCTTTGTTTGAATTGGCGGAGAAGTTCGACAAGGTAACCTTGCAAAAATTCACCGTATCAAAGGAAGAGATTGCGACGGCAAGCGATCGAATTTCACCCACGCTTTGCCAAGCCATTCAACAGGCGAAGGCGAATATTGAGGCTTTTCACAAGGCTCAACAAAATCAAGAAATTGACATCGAAACCCAGCCCGGTGTGCGTTGCCAAGTGCTGACCCGCCCGATTGAACGGGTTGGGTTGTATATACCTGGTGGGTCTGCTCCGCTGTTTTCGACAGTGTTAATGCTTGCAGTACCGGCAAAAATTGCGGGCTGCAAAAAAATTGTGCTTTGTTCACCGCCGCCGATCGCCGATGAAATTCTCTACACCGCCAACCTTTGTGGCGTAGAAACCATTTACGCAGTGGGTGGGGCGCAGGCGATTTTTGCTATGGCACAGGGTACAGAAACGGTGGCGAAAGTGGATAAAATCTTTGGGCCGGGTAATGCCTTTGTTACAGAGGCAAAACGCCAAGTGATGCAACGTGGCACAGCGATTGATATGCCCGCAGGCCCGTCTGAAGTGTTGGTGATCGCCGATGAATTTGCTGATTCCGATTTTGTCGCCAGCGACCTGCTTTCCCAAGCAGAACATGGGGCGGATAGCCAAGTGATTTTAGTCACCAACAGTGAAACGCTGGCAAAAGCGACAGCACTTTCCATTGAAAAACAACTTGCAAACTTGCCACGAAAAGAGACCGCTTGCCAAGCCCTCGATCACTGCCGAATTTTAATTGCCGAAAGCATTGAACAAGCGGTTGAAATCAGCAACGAATATGCACCCGAACATTTGGTGGTTCAAACGCAAAATGCTCGCGAATTATTGCCATTTCTAGACAACGCAGGCTCAATTTTCTTAGGCGCGTTCTCACCCGAAAGTATGGGCGATTACGCCAGCGGCACTAACCACGTTCTGCCTACTTACGGCTATACCAAAACGTATTCAAGTCTGGGCTTGGCGGATTTCAGCAAACGAATGACGGTACAAGAACTCACCCCACAAGGTTTTCAAGCCCTTGCCCCAACAGTGATGGCAATGGCAAGTGCCGAACAGCTTGAGGCACACAGACAAGCGGTGGAAGTACGGTTGGATAAGTTGAAGGTAAATTATGAACGATAAACAACGAATTGTTTTAATTCGACATTGTACACCAGAGATACCTAATATTAGATGCTCTGCTAAACAAGCTCAGTATTATTTGGAGGAATACAATAGTACAGAAAACATTCGTTTATCTGAAATTATATTATTCTCCTCACAAGAGGTTCTCAATGAAATCAAAGTGAGTGAATGTATTTATAGTTCGCCTTTACCTCGAGCCAGAATAACAGCAAACTCTTTATTTAGTTCAACTAAAATTACATTTTGTGAGGCGCTTAAAGAATTTAATTTAAATATCTCAAATATCCCTTTTATTTCTTTATCCGTAAAACATTGGTTTGTGATTTCTCGTTTACTTTGGTTTGTCGGGTTGGACCGATCGGGGAAAACACTGGCTCAAGAAAAATCAAGAGTGAAGGATTTTATGCAGCTACTGCCGGCAGAACAAAGTTGTGTAATTGTTGCACACGGTTTTGTTATTAGAGAAATAAAGAAAACACTATTAAAACAAGGCTTTTTATGTACTTTCTTTGAAAAACAAGGGAGTTTTAATGTAACTATTTTAGAGAGTAAAGGCGATTAGAGAATTATTGTTTTATATCAATAGAGACAAGATATGCTGAGACCTAAAACTAAAAATGAACTTATTACATTAAGCCAACAAAATTTTGAAAGATTATTTACTAAAAAATATTATTCGTAGACAGAATCGACTAGTTTAGGTAGTCATATTATTTCGTTCACATCAAGTCATTATGAATGGGCATTAAGAATAATAAAAAAACAGATTAAATCATTAAAAAATTTATCAACTATTTAAAAGGCAAACACAATGAACATCAATAACTTATCTCGAAAAAACATTCAAGTACTCACCCCGTATCAATCTGCAAGGCGATTAGGGGGAAAGGGCGATATTTGGCTAAATGCGAATGAATACCCGATTTCGCCAAACTTTGATTTAACCGACCGCACTTTTAACCGCTATCCCGAACCGCAACCGCAGGCGGTGGTGGAAAGGTATGCTGCCTACGCAGGCGTATCGTCTGACAATGTGTTGGTGAGTCGGGGCGGTGATGAAAGCATTGAACTGATTATCCGTGCATTCTGTGAAGCAGATGATGCCGTTTTATACTGCCCACCCACCTATGGAATGTATGCGGTGAGTGCCGAAGCCTGCGGCATTGCCTGTAAAACTGTACCGTTGACGGCAGATTTTCAACTGAATTTGGCGGAAATTGAACGACAATTAGATGGTGTGAAAGTGGTGTTTGTGTGCAGCCCAAATAACCCAACGGGCAATCTGATCAAGCGCTCAGATTTGCTCGAACTTTTGCAGATGACTGCAGGGCGTGCGATTGTGGTGGTGGACGAAGCCTATATCGAATTTTGCCCTGAGGCAACAATGATGACAGCGCTGGCAAATTATCCGCATTTGGCGATTATCCGCACCCTTTCCAAAGCCTTTGCCTTGGCAGGGCTACGCTGCGGTTTCACCCTTGCTAATGCGGAATTGATCCAAGTCTTACAAAAAGTGATCGCCCCTTATCCCTTGCCTGTACCGGTGTCGGATATTGCCGCACAAGCCCTGCAACCACAAGGGCTAACTCAAATGCAATACAGCGTTGCCGAACTGCTCGCTAATCGCGCCGACTTGCAAAAAAACCTTGAAAACCTACCGCTTGTAGAGCAGGTTTACCCGAGCGAAGCCAACTACCTTTTGGTGAAATTCAAAGATGGGCAAAAGGTGTTTAGTAGTTTGTGGCAAAAGGGAATTATTCTGCGTGATCAACATAAAGCCCCTGGGCTGCAAAACAGTATTCGGGTAACGATTGGCACAGCATTGGAAAATCAGCGGGTGATTGAGGCGATTTCAGAAATCAACTAATATCAACAATGACAATATTTATTCATACTTCGTACAATATAGAGGACAAACTATGCAACCAACCCTTTTTATCGACCGTGATGGCACATTGATTGATGAGCCGAAAACCGATTTCCAAATCGACAGCTTGGAAAAACTCAAATTTGAACCGAACGTGATACCTGCATTGCTAAAACTGCAAAAACGCTACCGCTTGGTGATGGTGAGTAATCAAGATGGCTTGGGGACGGCATCTTTCCCACAAGCAGATTTTGACAAGCCGCACAATGCAATGATGGCGTTGTTTAGCTCGCAAGGGATTGAATTTGATGAAGTGCTGATTTGCCCGCACAAGCCCGAAGATCAGTGTGCGTGCCGCAAGCCGAAAACCAAACTGTTGCAAAAATATATCGACAGAAATTTATTCGATCCTGACCGCTCTTTTGTGATTGGCGACCGTGCCACCGATGTACAATTAGCCGAGAATCTGGAGATTCAAGCGTTGCAATATCACCCAGAAAAACTGAACTGGGATCTGATTACGGAAAAATTGTTAGGCGAATCGGTAACCAATATTGGCGACCGCCTGCCACGCTATGCGATGGTTGAACGCAAAACCAAAGAAACGGACATCAAAGTGCAAGTGTGGCTGGACGAAACCGGTGTGAACGAAATCAGCACTGGTGTGGGCTTTTTCGACCATATGCTTGACCAAATCGCCACCCACGGTGGATTCCGTATGAACATTTCTTGCAAAGGCGATTTGTGGATTGACGAACATCACACTGTAGAAGATACGGCACTGGCACTCGGCACAGCGTTAAAACAAGCCATTGGTGACAAACGAGGTATTGCCCGCTTTGGTTTTGTACTGCCAATGGACGAATGTAAAGCCCAATGTGCGTTGGATTTATCGGGTCGCCCGTTTATTAAATTCAAAGCAGAATTTAAACGGGATAAAGTCGGCGATTTCAGCACCGAATTGACCGAGCATTTTTTCCAATCTATCGCTTTCACAATGCTCGCCACCCTACACATCAAAGCCAAAGGCGACAACGACCACCACAAAATCGAAAGTTTGTTTAAAGTGTTTGGGAGAACCTTAAGACAGGCAATTAGGGTTGAGGGGGAGGAGTTGCCGAGTAGTAAGGGTATTTTATAATTAGTTGAATTTTGATAAGTTCGGAGTAAAAAATGAAACATTATGTTGTAAAAATTTATAAGTCTATAAACAAGATAAATGTTGATAATTTAAATACCCTTGAGATTGGAGGAAAAATAGGATTTCTAAAGAATATTATATTAAAAAACTCTAGGTTTCTTCAAAAAGATGAGGGGTGTTGGTATCTTAATTTCTTTTGCAACTCTGCTTATGAGCAACAAATTATTGTAAAAATGATCGAAGTCCCAGGTAATTTATCAAAAGAAGAATTACAGAGTACTAT
>NZ_MLHG01000001.1 GCF_001998825.1 Rodentibacter mrazii | reverse complement strand
TAAAACCTGGCGGTGCCCTACTCTCACATGGGGATACCCCACACTACCATCGGCATTACAGCATTTCACTTCTGAGTTCGGAATGGATTCAGGTGGGTCCACTGCACTCTCGCCGCCAAGATAATTCTTCGATAACGTCTAATTTGTTCTTTGTTTTAGTTCTTTGCTCTCTCGGTCACAAGCTGATAACGTTTATTTATTTGTTTATTTGATTTATTTCACTCTGTTTCGTTTCCATTCGCTTCATCTTGAGGTTGACTCAGCTCTCACTTCAGCCACCCTACAAAAACACTTGAGCGTTGTATAGTTAAGCCTCTCGGGCAATTAGTATGGGTTAGCTCAACGGCTCACACCGCTTACACACCCCACCTATCTACGTCTTAGTCTCAAACAACCCTTACAAACATTTAGTCTGGGAGAACTCATCTCTTGGCAAGTTTCGTGCTTAGATGCTTTCAGCACTTATCTCTTCCGCACTTAGCTACCAGGCAATGCGTCTGGCGACACAACCCGAACACCAGTGGTGCGTCCACTCCGGTCCTCTCGTACTAGGAGCAGCCCCAATCAATTCTCCTACGCCCACGGCAGATAGGGACCGAACTGTCTCACGACGTTCTAAACCCAGCTCGCGTACCACTTTAAATGGCGAACAGCCATACCCTTGGGACCTACTTCAGCCCCAGGATGTGATGAGCCGACATCGAGGTGCCAAACACCGCCGTCGATATGAACTCTTGGGCGGTATCAGCCTGTTATCCCCGGAGTACCTTTTATCCGTTGAGCGATGGCCCTTCCATGCAGAACCACCGGATCACTATGACCTACTTTCGTACCTGCTCGACTTGTCCGTCTCGCAGTTAAGCTTGCTTATACCATTGCACTAACCTCACGATGTCCGACCGTGATTAGCAAACCTTCGTGCTCCTCCGTTACACTTTGGGAGGAGACCGCCCCAGTCAAACTACCCACCAGACACTGTCCGAACACCCGATTAGGATGTCTCGTTAGAACATCAAACGTTAAAGGGTGGTATTTCAAGGTCGCCTCCACAATCACTGGCGTGACCGCTTCATAGGCTCCCACCTATCCTACACATCAAAATTCAATGTTCAGTGTCAAGCTATAGTAAAGGTTCACGGGGTCTTTCCGTCTAGCCGCGGGTACACCGCATCTTCACGGCGATTTCAATTTCACTGAGTCTCGGGTGGAGACAGCCTGGCCATCATTATGCCATTCGTGCAGGTCGGAACTTACCCGACAAGGAATTTCGCTACCTTAGGACCGTTATAGTTACGGCCGCCGTTTACTGGGGCTTCGATCAGGTGCTTCTCTTTCGATTACACCATCAATTAACCTTCCAGCACCGGGCAGGCATCACACCCTATACGTCCACTTTCGTGTTTGCAGAGTGCTGTGTTTTTAATAAACAGTTGCAGCCAGCTGGTATCTTCGACCGGTTCACCCTTCACCCGCTAGGGGCTACAAGCTACGCCGGCGCACCTTCTCCCGAAGTTACGGTGCTATTTTGCCTAGTTCCTTCACCCGAGTTCTCTCAAGCGCCTGAGTATTCTCTACCTGACCACCTGTGTCGGTTTTCAGTACGGTTTCGATAAACCTGAAGCTTAGTGGCTTTTCCTGGAAGTAGGGTATCAGTTACTTCAACGCCGTAGCGTCTCGTCATCACTTCTCGTTGTTTGTATTGGGTAAGCGGATTTGCCTACCTACCCCAACTACCAGCTTAAACGTGCATATCCAACAGCACGCTAACCTAACCTGCTCCGTCCCCACATCGCAGTTTATCCAAGTACGGGAATATTAACCCGTTTCCCATCGACTACGCTTTTCAGCCTCGCCTTAGGGGCCGACTCACCCTGCCCCGATTAACGTTGGACAGGAAACCTTGGTCTTCCGGCGAACGGGTTTTTCACCCGTTTTATCGTTACTTATGTCAGCATTCGCACTTGTGATACGTCCAGCAAACCTCTCGATTCACCTTCTTCCGCTTACACAACGCTCCCCTACCCAACAGGAGCAACATTAATGATTCTTGTCAGTCTATGCCGACTCAACGTTTTTTAGCTTGACCAACATGCGCCACTTCGTTTCGCATGGTGTTAATCCTAAAAACCATTAATGTTGCTCCTGATGCCGCAGCTTCGGTGCTATATTTCAGCCCCGTTACATCTTCCGCGCAGACCGACTCGACTAGTGAGCTATTACGCTTTCTTTAAATGGTGGCTGCTTCTAAGCCAACATCCTAGCTGTCTAAGCCTTCCCACTTCGTTTCCCACTTAATATAGACTTCGGGACCTTAGCTGGCGGTCTGGGTTGTTTCCCTCTCCACGACGGACGTTAGCACCCGCCGTGTGTCTCCTGAGTATCACTCTTTGGTATTCGTAGTTTGCATCGGGTTGGTAAGCCGGGATGGCCCCCTAGCCGAAACAGTGCTCTACCCCCAAAGGTGTCCGCTCAAGGCTCTACCTAAATAGATTTCGGGGAGAACCAGCTATCTCCCGGTTTGATTGGCCTTTCACCCCCAGCCACAAGTCATCCGCTAATTTTTCAACATTAGTCGGTTCGGTCCTCCAGTTAGTGTTACCCAACCTTCAACCTGCCCATGGCTAGATCACCGGGTTTCGGGTCTATACCTTGCAACTATTCGCCCAGTTAAGACTCGGTTTCCCTTCGGCTCCCCTATTCGGTTAACCTCGCTACAAAATATAAGTCGCTGACCCATTATACAAAAGGTACGCAGTCACCTTACGGCTCCCACTGCTTGTACGTACAAGGTTTCAGGTTCTATTTCACTCCCCTCACCGGGGTTCTTTTCGCCTTTCCTTCACAGTACTGGTTCACTATCGGTCAATCAGGAGTATTTAGCCTTGGAGGATGGTCCCCCCTTCTTCAGACAGGATATCACGTGTCCCGCCCTACTTCTCTCAAACTTAGTCCTTCCCAACCACTTTCAGATACGGGACTATCACCCCCTATGGTTCAACTTCCCAGTTGATTCTCCTAATTGATGAGATAACATTTGATGGCTCCTCCGCTTTCGCTCGCCGCTACTGACGGAATCTCGGTTGATTTCTTTTCCTCGGGGTACTTAGATGTTTCAGTTCTCCCGGTTTGCCTTTCATTACTATGGATTCATAATGAAATGATGGATTCTTCACCCATCGGGTTTCCCCATTCGGATATCTTGGATTACACGCTTCTTATCAACTCATCCAAGCTTTTCGCAGATTAGCACGTCCTTCTTCGCCTCTGATTGCCAAGGCATCCACCTTGTACGCTTAGTCACTTAACTATACAACCTCAAATGTTTTTACATTTGAAGCGGATTAATCAACTAAACACTTGACCGCCTTTTCTCAGTCAAGATTTTTATCTTACTCAGACTTTCTTTTATCCCTTTCGGGACTTAAAAGTCTCTTCAGTTTTCAGCTTGTTTCCGTTTTTTTAAAGAACAATAAGA